>CALDMI010000412.1 GCA_937914815.1 uncultured Clostridia bacterium | reverse complement strand
CCCGCCGTACCAAAAATGCGACAGGCGGTCTTTTTTCGGATTTTGCGCCGCCTATGTATAATTTGCCCAAAAAATCCCGTCACTTTGCCGAAAGTCGGAAAAGCGCTTGCTTTTCTTCCCGCGCGCATGATAAAATCAAGCCGTAAGGAATATGCCGGTACGGGGTTCCCTGCCCCGCACGCAAAGCAAAAGAAAAGCAAAGCGAAAAAACAATGCAAAAAGCAACGCGAAGAAAAAGTGAGGTAGAAAATGAAGAGAAAATTCAGGCGGTTTACGCTCCTCTTTCTGTGCGCGGCGATAGCTCTGCCGCTGATAATGCTCATCCCGATGATGTCGGCGGGGGCGGACGAGGGGCGGATATACTACAACCGCACATTCGACGAAAAAAGCGGATCGGGCGACCTCATCTACTCCGACGCGCAGGGCATGAGCGCCATGAAGGCGGGACACGAGGTAAAGACCGAAGCAAACGGCAACCGATACTACACCATACAGCCGGCGGCGACGAGCGGAGGCGACAACAATCCGTTCTGCGACATATACCCGGACACCGACAAGTACGGCGACGGGTGCGTGGTATTTGAGATAGACCTGAGATTTGACAGCACGGCGATACAGAAGAGCGGCGTCATACTCTACTACCGACCGAACGGCGGCGCGTCTGCAAACGACAAGGCTCTGCTCGAAACCTCGTACTCCTCTATAACGAAGAAGTACACGCTGAAATCGCTCGGCACGACGATATACACGACCACGGCGTCCGACACTTGGGTACACTTTGCCTTTGTCGTTAACACCGCGGCGTCGACAAAGCGGGTGACGGCTTATGTAAACGGAGTGCAGAAGGCGAATAACAGCTACACCCTGAACGGCGACACCGGGAGCTTCAATTACATACGGGGCTTCCGCATAAATGTTCAGGGCGGGACATCAACCTCACAGATACTGAAATTTGACAACGTCAAGCTCTATGCCGGGAGCACGCCGCGCGATATAGGTGAGAACCCCGGTATACTGGTTGACCCGGATTACAAGGTAACGGTGGCTATGAAAAATGCACTTATAATGAAGGTCGGCTGTCTGCGGGCGGCGCTGAACGGCAACTCTGTCCTGATGGGAGAGGAGAGCGCAGCGCCTCTCAAGGTCGGCGACACATACTATATACCGCTCGTCTACACAGCGCGAGCATTCGGAAAGACCGCGTCCTGCACGGCGACGGAGATAACCGTCGGCGGCGCGAAAACTCCCGTCTCCTCCCTCCGGCACAGTCCGGTAATGGCGGGAAATGTCACGCTCGTCTCTGCGGAGGACGCAGGGACCCTCACGGGGCTGTCGATAAAGCCGGACGCGACCGGGATAATAACCGTTATGTCCGGGGAGAACACGCTGACACGCGAGATATGCGGGACATCGGGGATAACCCGGCTCGCGGAGGTTTTCGTATACGAATTTCCGAGCGGGGACAAGGTGCTCTCGGACATTGAAGAAAATCTCGGATCCCTCGATGTGCACCCGAGACTGCAGGCGGACGCCGACAGGTTTTCCGAGCTGCGGAGCATATACAGAGGCTACACCGAAACCGGCGCGCCGGTGCACGACTGGATAGACTATTATGTCAGGCGGGCGGCGACCTATCGGGACACATATTTTCAGAAGGTCGGCTCATCGATTTACTGGAAGAGCGGAAAATACATGTATCAGCCCTACTATGTCTATGAGACGGTGGACGGAAAGCTCCAGCCGATAGAGGGCAAGAGCGGAACCGACATGTACGGCAAAGAGTCCTACGGCAACGGATATGATGTCGGAGGGCGGAGCCGACTCGCCGACTTCACAACCCCATTAAAATATTTCGGATTTGCATATCAGATAACCGGGGACGCGAGCTACGCCGACTACTTCTATGAGATAGCAAAGGCTCTCGGCGAATGGAAGCACTGGGGCGAGGGGCATTTCCTGAACAATGCGGACGGCGCGGTGCTCTATGCCACGGGCTTTGACTGGATATGGCACGCATTTGACAGTGACGCGGACGGCGGTGCGGCGCGGCGGCAGGAAATCGCGCAAATTCTCTTTGAAAAGGCGATATTCCCGGGCTACGGACAGTTCAGAAACATAAAGACCTCGGTCTCCCCGCGCGCATCCGGCGGGTGGAACTGGTCGACGAAAGTAAACAACTGGGTCACCGTCTGCGGCTCCGGAATCATGACATCCTGTCTTGCAATAGCGGAATATTCCGACCTCGAATACACCTTCGGCGGCGTGACCTACAGCTCCGGAGATGTTATTAAAACCACGATTTCGGATATACTCAAGGACACGAAGGACTGTATGGGGGCGTATGTGCCGGACGGCGCATATGCGGAGTCTCCCGGGTACTGGGGCTACGGCACGAACACTCTGTTTGTAATGATTGAAAACCTCATGTCGACGGCGGGCAGCTCCTACGGCTACTCCGACGCTGTCGGAATGGACAACACCTGTGAATACGCGCTGAAAATAGAGTCCCCGGACGGGAGGTACTGGAACTATCACGACTCCGGCTCCGGCAATATGGCGACGCACCACTTCTCTTTTGCGGGAAAGCTCTATAACAGGACTTCTCTTATAACTATAAGATACTCACAGATAGAAGCCGGAAAATCCTACAACTTCGAGGATATACTCTACTACGACGACAGCTACTACGGCGGGGCGGCAGAAATGCCGGATCCGGACGCGTACTTTGAGGGAATAGACACCTTTGTCACCCGCTCAAGCTGGTCGAGGGGCGGGATATTCGCGGGTCTGCACGCCGGACCGAACTACACGCTCCACGGAAATTACGACTCCGGAAACTTCGTTATCTACAAGGACGGGGTCGAATGGATATGCGACCTCGGCTCTGACAACTATAACCTCCGCTCCTACTTCATGAACGCATCGTATTACCGTCTCTCTCCAGAGGGGGCGAACACTGTCGTAATAAGCGGCAAGAGCGACATGACCTCCGGGCAGCTCCTGCGCGGGGAGTCAAAGACCGTCCGCTATGAGACGGGCGACGCCGGCGCGCTGTCGGTCGTCGACATGTCGGGCGTATATGGGAAATATGTGAGCTCCGCAAAGCGCGGTATGCTCTTCACAAACAGCCGCGAGACAATTGTCGTGCAGGACGAGATAGAGCTCACCGAGAGCTCGGAGCTCTGGTGGTTTGCACACACGAAGGTCGCGCGCGGCTCGATAAGCTTCTCCGCCGACAGGCGCACGGCGTATCTTAAGAGCGGTGGCAGCGTCCTGCGCGCAAGTATCGTCGGGGGCGAGGGGCTCACCTTTACCGAGGTTATGGACACCTACACCACGGTATGCGACGGGACATTTACCGAGGCGGAGTCGATAGCCTACTGTGACGCGGTGGCACAGAACAAGGGTCAGCGCGAATATGACAGGAGCGCATTTTCAAAGCTCGCAATTCACATGGAAAATGTCAGGAGCGCGAAGTTTGCCGTCGTGTTCGAGTTTACAAATCTTCTATTTACAGAGCCCGGATATTCATACACGCCTATGGACATGTGGGAGATTTCCGACGGGGACGAGAGGCTCTCGGAGATACTTAAATCCTCCCCCTACGGCATGGCGGAGGAGGTAGAACGCACGGGCGATGCCAGTACACTTTCATCGCTCATAAGCTACTACACAGACTTTATTTCCACCGGGCGCGCAGAGCGGCTCATGCCCGCGACATCGCGCTATCTTGCGGAATATGTACTTGATGTGGCGAGAAAGAAGCTCGACTATTTGACATATTCTGCCGCCGTCGACGCGGAGCGGGACATAGCCGCGAGCAGGTACAAAAATCTCACATATGTGATAAACGAGCCGTTCGGCAATTCCCTGCTTATAAAGACGGCGAATGCGACCGGTACGCTCTCCCACGGGATAAAGGACGGCTACTACGACATACGAAGCTCCGGCACGGTATCTAACAATTTCTACTTCAAGGAGTCCGGCATACGGGCGAGCGGCAGTTATGTTCTGGAGTTTGACCTGCGGACAGACTCGACGCTCCTGCGCGGGACTATTTATCAGAGATACACCTTCAAGTCCGACGGAGTGACGGAAAATGACGACGCCGGGGCACTCTCCACCTCGAACTTCGCTTTCAGGGACAGCTCCATAGTTCTGACCGATGCGAACGGCGCGTCGGAGAGCTACGGCGCGGAGCTGTTCTCAAAAAAGAAGTGGGTTCATGTCGCATATGTTCTGCACATAACCGACAGCGCGGGAAACAAGGTAAACACCGCAGACCTGTATCTTGACGGCACGCTCGTGCGCTCCGGAATATCGACAAAGGACATCACCTATCCTAATGCGGGAAGCTTTGAATACCGGATAAGCATCAGCACCGGCTCAAACATCGGGAGCACCATGTTTGACAATATAAAGATATACAGTTCCGACATTCCGCTCGACATTGAGCGCGCGTATACTTCCCTTTACGGGAGTGCGAAAAACGCAAAAACGCTCACCGAGCTGTCCTATGCTCTCTCCCGCGCAAAGGAGCTGCGCATGACGGGCAAGCTCCCCACCGCGCTGATAAGAGAATATGCGACCGATTTTGCGGATATGGAGGCGGCGTACAACACTTCCGTAACCTATCTCTCCTACATAGCGACGGCGAAGGACACGACGAAAACCACCGCACAATGGCTCACCGCCGCGAAAAGCGCGCTCTCGCTCTCCGATTATGTATTCGCACAGGCGGAGGAGGTCGAGACGGGCACGGCGGAGCTCCGCGCGCTCCTTTTCACGCTTGTATTCGGAGATGTGAAAATCTCCGCCGCGCCGGAGCGCGGGCTGATGCTTAAAATCAGCGTACCGCAGGGTGCGGGCAGACCCACGCTCACATTCCCGGACGGGACGGCGGTTGAATTCACACTCTCCGGTGGGTATTACACTGCGGAGTACGCCATGCAGGCGGCGAGCGCGGACACGGAACTCACCCTGACGCTAAGAAAGAATGTCAGCGGCGAGGACATTGTTCTCGAACTCCCGGTATCTCTCCCTGCCCTGCTCGGGGATGTGGCGAGGGACGGAGAGAGCGAGCGGACGCGCCGCTCTGCCGCTGCGGCGCTCGCCTACATAAGAGCGGTTTACACGCTCTACTCTTCCGACTGTCCGGCTGTCAATACGGAGATAATGAAGACGCCCGCGGCGTACTCCTCCGCCGACGCGCTCCCCGACGGAATTGACACATCGCGCACG
>CALDMI010000411.1 GCA_937914815.1 uncultured Clostridia bacterium | reverse complement strand
GAAGAAGTTAAGGAAAGGCACTCTTCCCTTTATTGCCGAAAGATGAGCGACGGCGCCGAGGTCCATTATTTCCTGCGGGTTCGTCTCTGCGAGCATTGCAAAGCCGGTCTGACGGCAGGCGTAAATATCCGAATGGTCGCCGAATATGTTCAGCGCATGGGTAGCCACGCATCTTGCCGATACATGTATAACGCAGGGAAGAAGCTCGCCCGCTATCTTGTACATGTTGGGTATCATCAGGAGAAGTCCCTGAGACGCGGTGTAGGTGGTCGTAAGCGCTCCGGCTCCGAGAGAGCCGTGAACGGCGCCGGCGGCACCTGCCTCCGACTGCATCTCAACGACCTTTACATTCTCACCGAAAAGGTTCTTTGCGGGCTCGCCGAAAATGTTCTTGTTGGATGCCGACCATGTGTCGGTCACCTCTGCCATAGGGCTTGAGGGGGTGATGGGGTAGATGGCTGCGACCTCCGTGAACGCATAGGAAACATGCGCCGCGGCGGTGTTACCATCCATGGAAATTTTCTTTCTTTCTATCATTGGTTAACCTCCATGATATAGTTTTTCATTCCACCGATTAAAGATTATACCACAGCTTTCGCCGAAAGTAAACACCAATCTGTGAATTTTACATATATTATTACTTTTCCCCGCCCATGCGGTCGTGCAGGCGCGCAAGAGCCGGGCGGTATATCTCCTCTCCGCCGAGAAGATTTATCGCCTCGAGGAACGCCGCCGCGCTCATATCGTGTGGGAGCCCGAGCTCCGCGGCGAGGGCGGCACGCAGTGCGGAGGAGTTCTCCCCTCCCGAAAGCCTGTCAAGATACATCGCGGTCTTTGTTACCGGGGTCCCGTTCCTCCGCTCCGTGCCGGAGGCAAAGGGGGCAAGGGCGCGGCGGAGAGTATCGGCGTCTATCCCCTCAACTCCGAGCACGCCCTCCTTTGACGGGTGGCTCTTCCGTCTCTCCTTTCCCGGGACGCGGGGAACATAGACATTCCGTATTTTCTCCGGCGGGAGTATGCCGCGAAGAAACCGCCGTATCTGCCCTCCCCCGGCGTCCGGGTCGGTTAAAACTATTACCCCGTCCCGCTCTGCAAGCCGGCGGATAAGCGCCTGTCTCTCCCGGTTATTGAATACCGAGAAGCCCCCGGTCGCGATGACCGTCCCGTCCACTATCTGCGAAAGGGTATTTTTATCGTATTTTCCCTCAACTATTATCGGGATATCAATTCTGATTTTCTCCATATTGCCTGTAAATGCAAATAATTGTTTGCAAAATCTATTATTTCACGGTGGGTCTGCCGCTTGTATTGTCTTTTTCCTTTGCCGCCGCCTTTTCCGCTTTCAGGTTATGGGCGCATATGTCCGAGAGCGGGCAAGAGGAGCAGGAAGGAGAGCGCGCGGTGCACACCTCCCGCCCGAAATCAACGAGCCTGTGGCAAAGGTCGGGACCCTCTGCCGGGTCGATAAGAGCCCGGAGCGTCATCTCCGCCCTTGTCGCGTCATGCATTGTCTCCGGGTACATGCCGAGTCTGCCGCATATTCTTATGCAATGCGTGTCGCAGACTATCGCGGGCTCACCGAACACATCACCGAGCAGAAGATTTGCTATCTTTCGCCCGACGCCGGGGAGGGCGAGCAGCTCCTCCATATTATCGGGTATTCCGCCGCCGTACCTCTCCGCGACTATCGCGGAGGCGTCCTTTATATTCTTTGCCTTCGTGCGGTAAAGACCGCAGGGGCGGACAAGCTCCTCTATCCTTGCGATGTCCCCGTCTGCCATGTCGCGCGCCGTCGGAAACTCGCGAAAAAGCTCAACCGAAACCTCGTTTACCCTCGCGTCGGTACACTGGGCGGACAGGCGGCTCATGACAAGGAGGCGCCACGGGTCGTCCCCGTATTTCAGCGCGCAGACCGAGTCCGGGTACCTCTCGCGGAGTCTCTTCTCCGCCTCTGCGAGGGTCGCCGTGCGCTCACTCTTTTTCATTTGTATTTCCCTCTTTTATCTTCGGAAAGGGGCAGGACGTGTACGGAATTTCCGGGAGAACTGCCCCCGGCAGAGCCTCACCTATCAGACGTAGAGTGAGCTTTCGTGAGAGTCCGACGACGGTATCAAGCTCGCCGTCTATGCCGCGGACGAAGCCGCGCGCACCAGCCTGTATTCCGTAAGCTCCCGCCTTGTCCATCGGGTCGCCGCTGTTTATGTAGTCCCATATTTCGTCGTCGGTCAGCTCACGGAAATATACCGCCGTGGTGTCGGCACCGGAGTATGTCACGCCCCCGACGGAAACGGCGACCCCGGTATGAACGAAGTGACGCCGCCCGGAGAGCGAGCGGAGCATAGAGTATGCCTCTTCCACACTCTCCGGCTTCCCGAGCTTCTTTCCGTCAAGGTCGACAAGCGTGTCGGCGGAGATTATCACAGTCTCCGGGTCCCCCCGGTACATCGCGGCGACAGCCTCGCCCTTCCGCCTTGCGAGCAGCTCCACCCCGCGCACAGGCGGTGTGTTCTCCGGCAGGCTCTCATCCACCTCGCGGCTCACGCACTCGTACCCCGGGAAGAGCGCCGCCATATATTCCCGCCTCCTCGGCGATTTTGACGCAAGTATTATCTTCATTTTATTTTCTCCGTTTCAGCCTGTTTCTCTTCGGCTCGTTCTTCGTCTTTCCGGGCTTTGCGATATTCTCTGCCCCGCGGCTTGTTCTTTTCGCGGGCTTCGGCGCGCTATCGGCTTTCTGCGGCGATGCTATGCCCCCGGGGTTCCGGGGCTTTTCCGCGTCCCGTCTGCCCATCCTGCGGAGCTTTATTCCGTCGGGAACTCTGCCGCACCTTGCCGCCTCTATGCACTCCGAAATCTCACGCCCGCCCTCGGTGGAGAATATGAAGTGCTCTCCGGAGATGCCCGCCGCGCGCAGCTCGCGTATCTTATCGGTCATACAGGTTGTCGCGCAGTTGAGAACCAGATTTCTGTGTTCGTACTCACGCATGAGCGGGAATTTTTCGCCCCGCCTGTCGGTGAGGGCGGAGCGGGAGCAGCCCGCGCAGCCGAAGTTTTCCTTTGTAAAGCACCGCTCGGTAAGCATGAGCGGTATTCTGCCGTATACGATAACCGAGGGTAAAATCTCCGCCCCGGCAGTGCGCACGAGGTCCCGCGCGGCGGGGAGCGTTAGCTCTGCTGACAGAACAGAGGACCGGAGCCCGAGCCCCGCGAAGGTGCGGAGCGTATCCGCGTTGTATATATTCAGCCTGAAATCGCCTACCGGGATAAGCCCCGTTTTTTCGGCTATCTCAAAATGAGAGAGATTGCCGCAGAGGGCGTACTCTGCCCCGCGGGATTTTGCCTCTTTCACAAGTCGCAGGACATTATCCCACTCTCCGTCGGTTATGACGGGCGGCAGGTAGACGCCGTTTGCCCCGGCGGACTCCGCCGTAAATGGCAGCGGAAGAAAGCGGACGTCAAAATACCGCATGTCGGCGCCGTGCTTTACAGCCTCCGCGTACCTTTCGGGCGAGAGAAAGAGCGCCGTGCACCGCGGTATCTCCCGCGGCTCCGGGAAAGCGAAATGCCGCGGCTCCGGCGAATACGGCATATATACTTCTCCGCCAAAGGCGCGCGAGAGGCTCTCCACAGCGCCGCGCCGAAGAGAGTTCAGCGCCGCGGGCGAGAGGTTCAGCCCGTCGCCGAGCGAGACGGAGACATTCTCCGGCGGGAGCGTGATGAGCGTCCCCCCGGTCTTGGTTATCTGCTTTATGACCGCCTCGCGGTCAAGCGGGCGGCTCTTTGCCGGTTCCGGGATCTCACCCGCGACGCAGACGCGCTTTCCGGCTGCCGAGAGGGTAAGAGATGCGGGCGCGCCCGTCTCTATCCTTATTTCCGCCGCCGCGGGGGTAGGTATCTCGCCGTATTTCCCGGCGGGCGCCGACCGGCTCTCCGCCTTGTCAGCCTCTGTGCGCACGCCGCACATATCTACCGCGATTTTCCCGGTAAAATATCCGTCGGTAAAGCCGCCGCGGGAGAACAGCCGCCGGAGAGCGTCGCACTCCTCCGGGGTCGCCGCGCGGTTTTCATCTATAAGAGTGCGGTATATTTTCGTGACGCCGTATACATAATCCGCCGACTTCATCCGCCCCTCGATTTTAAGCGACGCGACGCCGGAGGATATAAGGGTCGGAATATGCCCCGCAAGTGATAGGTCGCGCAGGGATAACGGATAGGGATTTTTCCCGTTCCCCGTCCCGTAGGGGAGGCGGCAGGGCTGTGCACACTCGCCCCGGTTTCCCGACCTCCCGCCGACAAGCGAGGAGAAAAGGCACTGCCCCGAATGGGAGACGCAGAGAGCACCGTGCAGGAACACCTCAACCTCAACCGGGCACCGCTCAACGGCGGCGCGTATATTGTCTGTCGAAAGCTCGCGCGCGAGCACCACCCGCTGCATGCCGAGCCGGGCGGCGAGGTCCGCCCCGGCGGTGTCGTTTACCGACATCTGCGTCGACGCATGGAGGGATAAACCCGGCACCCGTGTATGAATTTCAGCCGCCGCGCCGAGGTCGGCGATAATAAGCGCGTCAACGCCGGAAAGATACAGCTCGCGGGCATAGTCAACGGCGTCCGGCAGCTCTTCATCCGATAGAAGAGTGTTCAGAGTAACATAGAGTGCCGCACCGCGCAGGTGTGCATATTCCGCCGCGCGGCGTATCTCGGGCATCTCAAAATTCCCGGCGTAGGCTCTTGCGGAGAACCGTTTTCCCCCTATATAAACGGCATTCGCGCCGCCCATGAGGGCGGCGCACAAACATTCGTAATTCCCCGCCGGGGCGAGCAGCTCCGGCAGTTTTTCTTTTCTTCTCATCGGCTCACCGCTTGCTCCGCATTATGCGGAGAACCTTAAGCTTATACTCGGCTCTCGGGTCGCGGAAGCCGAGGGAGAACGCCTGCTCATAGAGGGCAAACGCCTTTGTCCTGTCGGTCGGGAGCCCTATGCCGAACTCAAAGTAACAGCCGAGGGTGTATATAGCCTTTGCATGTCCTCCCCTCGTCGCGAGGGCAAGGTACTTTGCGGATATTTCGTTCTTCTTCTGCCAGAGGAGCGCCATTCCGGCGGAGTAATAGCTCTGCGAGAGCTTCTTTTCTCTCCTACGACGGAGGGCGTCGAGCTCCTCCTCTGCCCCGGGGGTCCCTATCCGCGCGGCAATCGTAAAGAGCTTTTCGGCGGCATTTCCGTTTCTCTCCGTGCCTATGCCGTTTTCG
>CALDMI010000410.1 GCA_937914815.1 uncultured Clostridia bacterium | reverse complement strand
CTCATCGTCGCAAAGCATGTCTGCGACGCGACACAGACTATCGTAATTCGCGTTATAGAACTCCCTGTCAAAATATTCCTCGCCTACAACAGGCATATCCGGGATATACATATCGTATTCTCTGTCTATCCCGGACAGCATTTCTATAACCTCCGGGCGGCGTGACGCAAATGAAAGAACGATGACAAAGTCGCTGTACTTTTCTCTTATTTCAGAAAAAGACTTAACGCGATATCCCCGATATTCGTGTCCGCGGACAAACCCGTCTGACGCAAAAACATCCGCAACCCCGATGCCGTACTGCGAAAAACGGGTAAAAAGCTTATCGGCACCGTTCCCCATACCGTAAATGACAATGGGTCTGCGCTCATCCCGGAGTCTGTCCCAGACATCGTATCTGCATGGATATTCCGGTAGCCTGAAGCTTCCGCTCTTCATAAGCATATCCTCCCTACTTGCGGGTGCCTTTTCCGTTTATATATTGCAAAACGGAAAAAAGTATGTTAAAATGGTCTCACAAATAACTCCCGGGCTAACCGGACGAAAAAAGGAGACCTGAAAATGGACTGTCTTTTCTGCTCTATAATCAATGGTACAATCCCCTCAACAAAGGTGTATGAGGATGATAACTGTTACGCATTCCGCGATATAAACCCTCAGGCACCGGTGCACTGTCTTGTCGTTCCCAAGACGCATATCGAATCACTCGACAGTGTGACAGATGAAAATTCTGCCACCGTTGCAAAGGTTCTCGTCGCCATACCGAAGATTGCAAAGCTCCTCGGACTCTCTGACGGCTACCGCGTTATATCAAATGTCGGAGAAAACGGATGTCAGTCTGTCCATCATCTGCATTTTCATATACTCGGCGGCGAAAAGCTGGCAGAAAGAATGTGCTGATACAGAGCACGCCGTAAGAAGATTTTCAATAAAAAACAGCCGTCGTAAGAGCGGCTGTTTTTTATTAGGCACACAAGGAAAATCAGATCTTTTCCTTGACCTTCGCTGCCTTGCCCACTCTGTCACGGAGGTAATAGAGCTTAGCGCGGCGGACCTTCGCCTGACGCACTACCTCAACCTTGGTAACATTCGGGGAATGAAGAGGAAATGTCTTCTCAACGCCTACACCGTAAGCAATCTTTCTTACAGTGAAAGTCTCGGATATACCGCCGCCGTGCTTTGCGATAACGGTACCGTCGAAGAGCTGTATTCTCTCCTTCTCGCCCTCGGTAATACGGACATAAACCTTAACGCCGTCACCGATAGCAAACTGAGGAACCTCAGTTTTAAGCTGCTCATTTACAAAAGCCTGGATCTTCTCCATTTTATGGCCCTCCTATACTGCGAACATTCGTGCGGAGCTACGCAGAGGACTGTTCTGAATACACCTGCGTCACCATACGGCATACGCACAGATATAGTGATTATACCATGTAAGGCACAGAAAATCAATAGTTTTCACATATTTTTTTTAATCTTAACCGAAAAAGCAAAAATATTGCGAAAATTGCATGCGTGCAATGTGAAAATACTTTCTCCCATACTTGTTTTTTTCGGAGGCGTGTGTTAAAATGGAAAGTGAAGTATTATTGATTTTTTGGGAGTACACGGACATGACCGACCCTAAAGATACAGAAGCCGAAGAACTTCTGAACCAAAAAGATGACGATACATGTGTCCCGTCTCTTTCTATCGGCGTCTCCGACACTGTAAATGAAGTACTGGATAACGGATTTGAATCGCCGGAAAACGATTCAGAAGTCACCGCGAAAAAAACAGATACGCCGAACTCGGCTGACGGAACGGATACGCAGGAATCATCAGCGGTAGAAAGCGACGATGGCGCCGGACAGACTGCCGACTCCACGCCGGGAAATTCCGACAACGATGCAGGCGATAGCACTGAGAAAGCTGCGGATTCTCCCCCGCTGTCGGACGGTGACAGTAACGCTGAGGAAGAAACAGGCGTTCAGGAAGAGCCCGGAGATGTAATAGGCGACATTGCAAGGCTCGCGGCGGATAACAAACCGATCTGTGACAAGGCAAAAACCGACAACAAATATGACCCGGAGCACCCGCGCCGTGTCGACAACCGCTTCGACTTCGCAGAGCTTTTTGTTTTTACATTCGTTATTGTGCTCCTTCTGACAACATTCATTTTCCGTCACTCCGTGGTCGAGGGCGGCTCGATGGAAAATACACTTCACAATGGCGAACACCTTATAATATCAGACGCATTTTACACTCCAAAGCGCGGAGATGTCATAGTCTGCGAGGATTATTCCACAGGGCTCCGCAAGCCGATAGTAAAGCGCATTATCGCTCTCGGCGGTGATACCGTGGAAATAACCGCCGACAAAGTATATGTAAACGGTGAGGAGCTGACAGAGGATTATGTCAATATCGACTCCGATATCTATGTCTATACACCGATGTCATGCACGGTCCCTGAGGGCGAGGTTTTCGTCATGGGCGATCACAGAAACAATTCCTCAGACTCACGGGTGTTCGGCACCGTGCGTGAGGACGCAATTCTCGGAAAGGTCATAGTCCGATTCTACCCCTTTGATAAGTTCGGAAAAATTGAATGACAAGGGCTCCATAGGACTGACAGGAACTAAAATATGCAGCAAAATAAGAACCCGATAAACTGGTTTCCCGGGCACATGGCAAAGGCGCGGAGGGTGATAAAGGAGAGCCTGCCGGATGTCGACCTCGTAATAGAGGTTATCGACGCAAGGATTCCCTACAGCTCAAGAAACCCGGAAACAGATCTGATAATAGGCACAAAGCCGGCGGTTATCGCATTGACAAAAGCGTCACTTGCCTCCCCGGCGGCAACCTCCGCATGGCTTAAATACTATACCGGGGAAAACCGCCGGGCGGTTGCGACCGACTCACTGAGCGGTCAGGGCATGCAAGAACTCCGTGCAGCGGTCGCAGACCTCATGAGTGAAAAACTCGAGCGATACCGTGCAAAGGGTATGGAGGGGCGAAAACTCCGCGCAATGGTTATAGGTGTTCCGAATGTCGGTAAATCATCACTTATAAACCGTCTTGCGGGCGGAAAGCGCGCAAAGGTGGAAAACCGCCCCGGCGTAACTCTCGCAAAACAATGGATTCCGACGGAAATAGGACTGGACCTTCTCGATATGCCGGGAATACTGTGGCCGAAGCTCGGAGATGAGCGTGTCGCACAGAATCTCGCAATAACCGGAGCAATACGCGACAGAATACTCGATACCGAAGAGATTGCAATGGTGCTCTGCCAAAGGCTCGCGGAATGTGCGAAGAGCGACTTCTACGGGCGCTACAAGCTGACACCGGAGGAGGCTGACGGACTTGACGGATACGATCTCTTCAATCTCATAGGCAAAAAGCGCGGAATGCTCATTTCCGGCGGAGAAATAAATTCATCGAGGTGTGCCGATATGCTTCTCGAGGAATTCCGTAACGGTAAAATCGGCAGAATAACGCTTGAACTTCCCCACTGACAAAGAGGACGGAGAAAAATATGCCTGATTACGAATACGAGAAAAAAAGATACGCAGAGGGCTACGCCGCCGTATGCGGCTGCGACGAGGCGGGGCGCGGTCCACTTTGCGGTCCGGTAGTCGCGGCGGCAGTGATACTTCCCTGCGATTTTTCAATAGAAGGACTGAACGACTCGAAGAAGCTGTCCGAAAAGAAGCGTGAGAAACTCTATACCCTGATAACCGAGAATGCCATAGCTTACGGAATTGCCGAAGCTTCACCCGCCGAAATCGATGAGATAAACATTCTGAATGCGTCAATGCTCGCTATGCGGCGTGCGGTCGAAAAACTCGCGGTTCCGGCAGATTTTGCACTGATAGACGGAAACTGCTCCCGCGGGTTCAATATTCCCACCGAAACCATAGTCAAGGGGGACGCAAAGAGCGCATCCGTAGCCGCAGCTTCAATTCTCGCAAAAGTGACGCGTGACAGATTGTGCACGGAGCAGGACAAGCTGTATCCGGAATACGGAATAGCAAGGCACAAGGGATATCCGACGAAAGAACACATGGAAGCCGTCAGAAAATACGGTCCGTCCCCTATTCACCGCCGCACATTCCTGAAATTTCTTGACAATTAACATGTAATATGCAGATACTAAAAATCAAAACCGAAAAGCGTGGTCGCGGAGACATAGGCGAAGAGGCGGCGGCAGAATATCTTATCTCAAAAGGGTACCGTATTCTCGAAAGAAACTATGTGTCCGGCGGATATGAGATCGACATTATCGCCGAAAACAAGGACTACACGGTTTTTGCAGAGGTAAAATCCCGAACCCCGACCCAAAACAACAAATATGACCTCCCGCCATGCGCCGCAGTAACAAAAGAAAAGCAGTATAAAATCATCCGCGCCGCCACCGGATATAACTATTCTCACAAATCCGACAGGCACATAAGATTTGATGTTATAGAGGTTTATCTCGCAGATAACGCAGGAAAAGTTTCGGCAGAACGGATACATCACATAGAAGGTGCCTTTGATGGAAGCGCTGCAAAAGATTACTTCAAAGAAAAAGCGCGGAGCCGACGGCGCTGACAGGATTACAGCGGCTCACCGCACAGCGCGGGACGGCACCGACGGAGACTTGCAATGAAATACAAAAGCACCCGTGGCTTTCCGGAGGAGGTGTCCTCCGCCGAAGCTATAAGAGCGGGAATCGCGCCGGACGGGGGATTATATCTCCCTGCCGCAACTCCCGTACTCAAAAAAAACGATATAGAAGCGCTCTGCAGGATGAATTACAGCGAAAGGGCGGCGTATATTCTTTCGCTCTTTCTGACGGACTATACATACGATGAATTACTGTGCGACGCGAAGAGTGTCTACGGCAAGGAAAAATTTTCTCCGTCGCCGGCTCCGATTACTGAGCTTGATGATATGACATTCATGCTTGAGCTGTGGCACGGTCCCACATGTGCCTTCAAGGACATGGCACTTCAGCTTATGCCCCGTCTTTTCGTCAGAGCGATGAAAAAACGCGGAGAAAAAAGGCACGCCCTCATACTGACCGCAACCTCCGGCGATACCGGCAAGGCGGCTCTCGAGGGATACCGCGATATACCAGGCGTCGGAATCCTCGTGTTCTATCCGACGGACGGAGTAAGCAGCGTGCAAAAACTCCAAATGCAGACACAGGAGGGCGCAAATCTCGGCGTGTTCGGCATAAAAGGAAATTTTGACGATGCACAAAACGGAGTTAAAAACATTTTTTCAAGC
>CALDMI010000409.1 GCA_937914815.1 uncultured Clostridia bacterium | reverse complement strand
ATCTATTCCGGTATTCTTGCAGAGAGCGTCAAGGGCTATTCTGTACCCCTCCGCGAGGCTCTCGTATGCACAGCGGAAGTAATCCTCCGTCTTCTTCGGCTTCTTATATCCGTGCTTCACAAGATACTCGTCCATAGCTTCTTTCATGCTCTTTGGAGCCGAGAAGGACGGGTCGTTTACATCTATTATTCCCTCGTACTTTGATTTATACGCCAGTGTCACGAGCTCGCCGTACCCGGTCTCCGGGCACAGCTCCCGCCGCAGCGACTGATTTATCCACATTCCGGTTATGTTCTTCTGATAGCGGTTGTAGCCGACGCCGCCCTCGTTTGAATACATGTTCTCGCGGCTGTTATCGTCTGTCAGCGCCTCCGGCGTCCGTATACCGAGGAGCGACCACGTGCCGGAGGATATGTACGGCGCGTTTATCTCCATGTCGATAGCCTCAACCGCGCTGCCGGTGTCGTGCGTCGCGCAGAGGACGACGTTCAGGTCTCCCCCGACATGCGCCTGCACATCCGGGAGCAGGCGACCGACGAGCGTCCCGGGGGCAGAGAGCTTTGCCATAAGCCCCTCCGGCAGACCGAGAGCCGACCATATCTCGGGGTCAAACTCGTGCGTTTTCGCGTTCACAAGACCTGTCGTTGTCGCGTTCGTGTACTCATGGCGCATGACGCCGGTGAGCTTGTACATAAGGTACTCGGGGAGCATAAGAAAGGCTGTCACACCGTCGAGCCGCCCGGCGAGCTTATCCGCGTAAAGCTGATATATTGTATTGAAGGAATTGAACTGTATTCCTGTTCTCTCGTACAGCGCCGGGAACGGTATTATACCGTGGACGAGCTTTATCGGCTCTTCCGTCCTCCCGTCGCGATAGGCATACATGGGCTCTATCTCCTTGTCGCCCTTCATGAGCACATAGTCGACGCCCCATGTGTCTATCGACATGCTCTCTATCTCCGGATATTTTGCAAACGCGCGCCGCAGTCCCTCCGTGACCTCGAGCACCAGCCGCTCTCTGTCCCAGACAAGATGTCCGTCACGCTCATCCATTCCGTTCGGGAAACGGTAGACCTCATCGGTCACAAGCTCCCCGTCCTTCATATAGCCTATGATGTGGCGTCCCCCGGACGCACCGATATCAACCGCGAGATAATACTTCATAGCTGTTCCTCTCCGGGCGCCGCGGCGCCCCTCGTTCGTTTTTCCGGGCTGTCGCGCGGGCGGCAGACCGACATATCTTTATGACTTAATAATAGCATACCGGCATAGCATAAACAAGGTTCTGAATTACGATAAAAACCGTCCTGATTTAATATTTGCTATTGCAAAGTGTAGAAAAAAGTGATAAAATAAGAGGCGATGTATGTAAGTATCGGCAATATCGGGCTCAAAGACCCGATATTACGGAGGTGATAAGCACGGAAAAATTTCTTCTCGAAAAGCTCGGAGAGGTGAGCGCGGAGGAGCGCGGGCTCCTTGCCGGCTCTCCGCTCAATCCCCTGCTCTACGGCATGGGCGACTGGGGCGTCACGAGCAGCAGGCTTATAAAAAACGGCGGAATATCCGTCAGAACCCATACACGCTATGCGGATTTCCCGGCTCACAGGCATAATTTCCTTGAAATAATGATAGTCCTCTCCGGAAGTATCACGCACATGATAGACGGGGAGGCAATCGCCCTCGGCGTCGGCGACATGCTCTTCATGAACAAGCATATAACCCACTCGGTGCGCCGGGCGGACACCGAGGACATAGGGATAAATCTATGCCTCGGCGATAATTTTGTCGGCGGCCTTATCCCGGAGCTCGGCGACAGCGTGTTCTCCTCTCTCCTCGAGGAAAATCTCCGCCCGGGCGGAAGACCCATGTATCTGCGCTTTGCCTCCGACGGGACAAAGCAGATTGAGAACCTCGTCGAGAACATTCTCTTCGAGCTCACAGAATACCCGCGGATAAGCGATGTAGTGCTCACAAAAACGCTCGCCCTCCTCTTTGACTACCTGTCATTAAAAAACAGCGCGCTGCTCCGCGGCGGGAGCGAAGAGCCGGACAAGGACAGAGAGCGGAGGCGCACGGTCTCCGACTACATAAAGAAAAATTACAGGACGGCGACCCTCGCAGAGCTCTCCGGCATGATGTACATGACCCCGCCGTATCTCTCCTCGCTCATCACCTCGCTTTTCGGCATGGGCTTCAAGGAGCTTCTCTATGAGGAGAGGCAGAGCCGGGCGATGCGCCTGCTCACGGAGAGTAATCTCCCGATAGGCGAGATTATACGGAGCGTCGGATATGAGAATGAATCATATTTTCACAGAGAGTTCAAATCAAGAACGGGCATGACCCCGCTCGCCTATCGGAAATCGGCACGGTGACGGCGCCGCACGGCGATGCGGTATGCCTGGAGATGTGCCGCACGGCACTTTCACGGGCGCGTCGAAAAAGAGTTCAGGGAAAGTGCGGCGCATGGCTATTGAAATATTCCCCGCCGTGTGTTAAAATCTATTCATAAAAAGCATTATAAACCATGACACAGCGACAAAGACAGAAAACATAAAAGCATTTCCCCGTAGCAGAAGGAGCGGCAGATGATAAACGGAATTTTTATACTGGACAAAGAGGGCGGCATGACCTCGCAGACCGCGGTCCGGCGGGTACAGCGCCTGCTCGGCGCGGATAAGGCGGGACATACCGGCACGCTCGACCCCATGGCGACCGGGGTTCTCCCCATTCTTCTCGGCAGGGCGGTAAAGGCGAGTGAGTACCTTCTTACGGGCAATAAACACTACACGGCTACCCTCCTTCTCGGTCTCTCGACGGACACGGAGGATGTGACGGGCGCCCCGCTCGCAACATCGGACAGTATACCGGACGAGGAAACCGTTATGTCGGCTCTTGCGGCGTTTCGCGGGGAGATAATGCAGACCCCGCCGATGTACTCCGCGCTGAAGGTCGGGGGAAAGAAGCTCTGCGACATTGCGCGCGCCGGCGGCACGGTAGAGCGCGAGGCAAGACCGGTAACGGTGTTCTCGCTCGAGGCAAAGAGGCTCTCGGAGCGCGAGTATTCGCTTGACGTCGTCTGCTCCAAGGGGACGTATATAAGGACGCTCTGCGCCGACATTGGTGAGGCTCTCGGCTGTCACGGGTGCATGAGCACGCTCCGGCGCGAGGAGGCGGCGGGCTTTACAATCGGCGACGCCCTGACTATAACGGAGCTTGAAGATATGACCCCGGAGGAGCGGGAGGCGCGCGTTCTCCCGACGGAATATATTTTCCGGAACAAAAGAGCGGTTACGCTCCCGGATTTTTATGCCCGGCTCGCCCGGTGCGGCGCGGAGATATACTTAAAGAAAATCGGCGTGTCGGCAGATGTCGGAGAACTCCTGCGCCTCTATGACGCGCGGGGATTTTTCGCCATCGGCGAGGTGCGGGAGTTCCCGGACGGCGCGGCGATAAAACCCGTCAGACAGTTTGATATATAACATATTTGCAAACAATAGTTTACAAAAAACGGAGGAATTATGGCAAGAGCATGGACGGACGAGCAGTCGCTCGCCATTGAGACGCGGGACAGGACGCTACTTATATCCGCCGCCGCCGGCTCCGGCAAGACGGCGACACTCACCGAGAGGGTAATACGCTCGCTCCTCGACGAGCGTGAGCCCGCGAGCATAAGCCGCCTGCTTATCGTCACATTCACGAATGCGGCGGTCGGAGAGCTCCGCTCCCGTGTTGACGCGGCGCTCCGTGCGAGCCTCGCGGAGCACCCGGGGGACACCCGGCTCGAGGAACAGCTCCGCCTCCTCCCCGGTGCGAAGATATGCACGATAGACTCATTCTGTAACGACCTTCTGAAAAGGAATGCCGAGGCGGCGGGCGTCCCCGCCGGGTACCGTATCGCCGACACGGCAGAGGCGGCGCTACTCGCAAATTCGGTAGCCGAGGACCTTATATCCGCGATATACGCGGGCGAATGTCCGGCGGTGGCGGGTGCCGAGGAGTTTGCCGCGGCTGTCGACCCGCTCACATCGGCAAAGGAGGACGAGGCGCTCGCCGACAGGCTCCTTACGCTCTACGAGGCAACAGAGAGCCTTGAGGGCGGTGTCTGTGACCTTCTCCCCCTCGTCGAGGTCTATAACCCGGGAAAATATACCGGCTTTGACAGTACCCCCTACGGAAAATATATAGTCTCCCGCGTCCGTGAGTGTGCGGAGTTCTGGTACGGCACGCTGTCGCGCGCCACCTCGGAAATACCGGCTACGCCCGACACCGAAAAATACCTTGATTTTATGGCAAAAAACCTCGCAATTCTCGGGAAAATACGCGACAGCGAGAGCTATGCCGCGGTGTCCGCCGCAATGGCGGAGCGGCGCGAGGTCGGCAGGGTCCCGGCAATGCGCGGAGAGAAACGGAGCGCGGAATACCTCGCCGCAGAGGACTGCCGCGGGAGGATGAAAGCCGACCTTGACGCCGAGGGCGACTACCTCTTCTTCTCGGAGGAGACGATACGCGATGTATTTACGAAGGTGTACCGCACGCTGTCGGTGGTCTACCGTTTTCTCACCGAATTTGACGCGTCGTTCCGGCGGGAGAAGCTGCGGCGCGGAATGTGCCAATACTCTGACATTGAAAGATACGCCTGCTCACTTCTTTGGGACGGAGACGAGCCGAGCGAGCTCGCAAAATCCCTCAGAAATCAATACACGGCTGTATACATTGACGAGTATCAGGATGTCGACAGACTGCAGAATAAAATCTTCCGCGCCGTCGCGCGTGAGGATAACCGCTTCATGGTCGGAGACATAAAGCAGAGCATATATTCCTTCCGCTCCGCCGACCCGACGATATTCGCCGAAATGAAAAAGAGCTACCGGGAGATACGCCCCGGGGAGGACGCGGGCGTGCCGGAGCCGTCCTCGATATTCATGTCAAGGAACTTCCGCTGTGACAGGGAGGTTATCGACGTCACAAACGCGGTGTTTGACCGTATGTTCGGCGTCCTCGGCGACAGTATCGGATATACGGAGGGTGACCGGCTCGTCATGGCGAAGGTGCAGGAGCGGCGGCGTCCGGAAAAGCCCGCCGAAATACACATTCTCGAAGGCAAACCGCGCGCGGGCACCGACAGGCAGGAGACGGGAGCCGACGACCTTCTTGAGAGCGAGGAAAGCTATTCCCTGTATGAGGCGCGGTATGTCGCCCGCCTTGTCGGAAAGATACTCCGCGAGGAGAGGCGGGACGACGGACGACCGGTGTCCCCCGGGGACATCGCCGTTATCCTCCGCTCGGCAAAATCCCGTGCAGAGGACTTTCGCGAGGCTATGGAGCGGGAGGGGCTCGCCGCCGGGATATGCGACGACACCGACTTCTTCTTAAACCCCGAGATACTCCTTGCCCTCGCGCTCCTGAACGTCATAGACAACCCGCAGAGAGATGTCTACCTCGCCTCCGTCCTCTGCTCTCCCCTCTTCGGCTTCACGCCGGACGAGCTCATAGCGATACGCGGATACGGCGACGCCTGCCCGCTCTATATGTCTCTTTGCGAATATGCGGAGGAGACGGGGGAGGAAAAGGCAAGGAAGTTTCTTCTCTTCCTTGACCGCTATCGCTCTGTCTCCGAGGGAATAGAGGTCTCCGAGCTCATATCAAAGCTCTACCGCGAGACCGGGCTCTACCCTCTCGCCGTGCGCGAGGGGGGCGGCGACAATCTCCGCCTGCTCCTTGACTATGCGCGGAGCTTCGGCGGCTCGTCCTACAAGGGGTTATACAGCTTCATAAGCTATATAAATAATGTGATAGCGCAGGGGCGGCGGATAGAGGCGGCGAAAAAAGAGGTTGCGGCTGACCCGACGCTCGTAAAGATAATAACCGCCCACTCCTCAAAAGGGCTCGAATACCCGATTTGTATTTTAGCCGGAGCGGGAAGCAGTATAAACGACGCGGACGCGAAGAAAAAGCTGGTATATGACCGCTCCTTCGGTCTCTCGCTCTGCCCGCGGACAAACGACGGGCTCGCGCTGCTCCGCTCTCCGTCTCACCTCGCCGTGATGAGGCACAAAAAGGAGCTGAATTACGAGGAGGAGCTGCGTATACTCTACGTCGCGATGACAAGAGCCTCAGAGCAGCTGTATATAGTCGGCGGCACCGGTCGCTCCTCCCTTGATAAATTCACCGAAGATATAGTCTGGCAGCGGGAGCACTTCTCCGCCTATACGGCAAGGCGCCTCGGCTCATTTCTTAAAATCTCGGCTGTCTGCTGTGGGACGGACGGGAAGCTGATACCCGTCCCCTACGAGGGAGACAGCGCAAAAGACGGCGATAATACCCCGGAAAAAGCATACACGCCCCCGGATGTCGCGCCCACCGGAGGAGCCGCAGATGATACCCCGATAACCGTCCCGGAGGCGGGCGGGAACCCATTCTCCGACTCTGCGGAGGCGGAGGCGGGAGCCCCCGGCTCAAAGCCTGAATATGACGCGGCTCTCCGCGACACGCTGATTTCCCGCTTCACCTACGCCTACCCCCGCGCGGCGCTTACTTCTCTGCCGGAGAAAATATC
>CALDMI010000408.1 GCA_937914815.1 uncultured Clostridia bacterium | reverse complement strand
TTTGAGAGCTGTACCGTATATTCGTCATTACTATGATGTGGCATATACCGTCCTCACCCGCCGCGGGCGCACCCGGGCGTTCTTTTTTATTTCATTCTACCACAGGCGCGCGGATTTTTCAAGGTCGGAGAAAAATTTTACTTTCGCGTTACGCAATGGTATTGATTTTGTGCGCGCGCTTTGATATAATACATGGGTGAAAGATTTTTACCGGAACATGCGGCACCCTGTGCCACGGAGGTTCTCCAATGTATAAAAAAATACTCTGCTTTATTCTGGCGGCGCTCGCCGCGCTGTCCTCTCTCACGCTCCTCTCCTGCTCGGGCGATAACAAGTACCCGGCGGTCGAGAGCACGGACGAGGAGAAAAAGACGGTCTTTACCCTCTCTCTTGGCGATGAAAAATATGATGTGAAATATGAGCTTTACCGATTTCTGCTCCTCAGCCGCCGCTCACAGGTTGACGGCGGGGACACATCCGTCTGGAGCGGGAGCGAGAGCGCGGAATACAAAACCCGGCTGAATGACCTGATAATCTCCGACGCGGCGAAGATATACTCCGCAATATCGCTCGGTGAAAAGTATCTTGATGACGGCGAGGTCGAGGCTATGGTCGACAAATGCATCGCCGCGTCTGTTGAGGGCGGGGACATCCCGGGCTACGGGAGCTTTATCGGCTTCGGCGGCTCGTATGACGACTATCTTGACGACCTCAAAAAGAGAAATCTCAACTACTCGGTTCAGAGGCTGCTTATAAAAGAAACGGTTATTCTCTCCATGCTCGACACCTATTTCCGCGGGGACGAGACTACTGGCGCGGAGCCGAAGCTCACTCCGACGGACGAGGACCTGCGCGCCTTTTACGAGAGCGACGACTGTGTGCGCGTCTACCGCGCGTACATAAGCGCGCACAGCGGCGCCGAGGAGCAGGCGGAGAAAATACGACAGCTTATGCTTGATGCCGCGGGGGACGATGAGCGGGTCTCGCTCGTGGTTATACAGAACTCGCTCACGGAAGCGGATGACGCGAGATACGGCGAGGTGGTCGGCAGACACAGCGCGAGCGCCGACTATCCCGAGATAACCGAGGCTATATTCTCTCTCGGCTACGGGGAGGTAAGCCGGGTCATCGAGGCGGAGGGCTACTATGTCTTTTACAGAAGCGACAAGCCGGAAAGCTACCCCGACACGCAGAGAGAAAAACTTCTCGACTGTTATATAAACGACTACATCGGTAATCTCGTTGACGAGCGTGCCGGGGCGCTCCGCTCAAACTTTACCGGAGACGCGCTCGGAGATTATGATCCGATGGGGGTAGAGATGAACTGATGGAAACCTTCATTATACAGGGTAAGGAGATTGTCCTCTCCGACAGTCTGCCCTCCGATTTCACGAAATTCACAATGCTTGGCGGCGACATCGTCAACGCGATGAACGTATTTCTCGAGAGGTACTTCGGCAGTTGTTTTCACATAACCGAATGTGATGTACAGCCCGGGTTCGTCTGCATATCTCCCGAGGCGCTCGCCTATCTTATGCGTGAGACTGTTGCCTGCCTTCTCACCGGCAATGACACAAAGGACACGGTTACCATCTCCTACAAGGTAAACGCCTTTGTTTTTGAGGTTGCCGTCGGCGCGTCGCGAAAGCTCATGAACCGCTCGCGCACGACATTCATTACCGAACGTGCCGGCTCTGTCGGCTTCAAGCTTTTCCGCGAGGATAACAAAACTCACGTAAGCGTTATTCTTCAGATTCTCGCAAAGCCGACACGCACGCTCGCACTCTATGCATACTCTGCCGACGACCTTTACGCGGCATTCTGTAAAATGTTCTTCGGAAAGAAGCCGGGAGGCGTGTAGTATTTTCGCCATGAATAACGATAAAAATTCACTTGCTGCGGACAGCCTGATGACAGAG
>CALDMI010000407.1 GCA_937914815.1 uncultured Clostridia bacterium | reverse complement strand
TATCCCTGCGTTTGACAGGGCTATACACGGCTTTGCATCACCGGATGCTCTGCTTACCGGTGCCGAAACGAGGACAAGCGCTCCCGTCAGAATATTGCGTGACAATGAAACACGGCTTTGCGTGGGCTCCGATAATATCTATCCGGCGGGCGAGGGTGCAGGATATGCCGGAGGTATAACCAGTGCCGCGGTTGACGGCATAAAGACGGCTGTTGCCGTGATGCGGAGATATTCGGCACTCTGATGTCTCCCGGAACCTCCCGGCGTGATATACGCCGGGACTTACGATGATTATAATGAATGGACGGCATGATGCCGAAGGTCAGAATATAGATGAATGAAAATGAAACGCTGAAGGAGAAGAAGTGGCTCCTCCGCTCGCCGGACGGTGGGATTCCGGAGGAAAAGGTAAGAGCTATTGCCGACGCTCTCGGTATAGAACCCATAGTTGCAAGACTTCTGTGCATACGCGGCTACGATACGCCGGAGAGTGCGCATGAGTTTATCTGCATGGAGAGCGAAATGCTCGGAGATCCGTTTTCCATGCGCGATATGGAGCCTGCCGTACGGCGTATAGCCGCCGCAGTGAGCCGTGGCGAACGGATAACAATATACGGCGATTATGATGTTGACGGTGTAACATCCGTCTGTGTCGCGTACCTTTATCTCCGCTCAAAGGGCGCTGATGTCGACTACTATATTCCGAACAGAATAGGGGAGGGATACGGGGTCTCAAAGTCGGCTGTGGAGCAGCTTGCAGGTCGCGGTACAAAGCTTATAATAACCGTTGATACCGGTATAACCGCTATCGAGGAGGTTTTGCACGCAAAATCTCTCGGCGTTGATTTTGTGGTTACCGATCACCATGAGTGCCGCTCTGATCTTCCGGAGGCGGAGGCTGTCGTAAATCCCCACAGACCGGACTGTGGGTATCCGTTCAAGGATCTCGCCGGCGTCGGTGTTATCTTCAAACTCATTACTGCTTATGAAGAGATGATCTGCGGGTTCGACCGTCGGACTGCGGCGGGGCGGGTATTCGGAGAGTATGCAGACCTTGTGGCAATAGGTACGATAGCCGATGTCATG
>CALDMI010000406.1 GCA_937914815.1 uncultured Clostridia bacterium | reverse complement strand
GACCCCATATGACGCATAAAAAAGAGTGCCGCGGCATGCCGCCGGCACTCTTTTCTGTTTCGCGCGCCCCCGCGCATTATTTCAATCCGAGTCTTCTGTTGAGATCGTCAAAATCCACATTGCCGTGTTTTGACCAGTAGCCGCTGATTTCAGAAACAAATCTGTCGGCGGCAGTATTTCTGTCTCTTTCCGGGTATGAGAATGTTTTATCACTGTAATTGTCGCTGTCGGCATCTATCATATCAGCTTCCCAATCATCGGCGAGCCTGATTATCTTGTTGAGCGTGGTCTCATCTATCGGTTCCGATAGTTTCATTTCGGGTATAACATAATTCTTTATAAAACGTATGCTGTCATCTGTGACTTTGAATTTCAGCTCCGGGCTGTTACTATTCTTAAAAAACATTGTTTTCCTATTTCTCCTTTTCAAAATGTCTGTACGCGCCGCCGCGCCCTCTTTTGTCTCTATGAAATCTTCTTATTGACTTTACGCGGTTTTGCTCATTTGTGATAAATGTCACGGTACGATTAATCCTGTTTACTCGGTCGTATTGCAGGCTTCCGTCACTGTGGGTATATGGCTTTGAATTTTTTGATGTTATGCCGAACAGGTTTTCCAGCATGTCGATCTTCTTTAATCCGCGCGTACGGTCTGCAATTCTGTTTTGAGCGTGTGATGTAATGGTGTATTTTCCTATGCGTACTCGTGGTGTGTGCGGTTCAGCCATTTTTCGTGTAGGCTTTAAGAGCCAAGATAGTAAACTCATTATAGCACTCCTTTCTGTATTAGTCAACTTTTTTTGGTTGCATTTATATTGTAACAGAAGTAAAATGCCGTGTAAATCCTACATATCATGGGATTTTTGGTAGACAAAAACTATATAAAATTGCAAAAATACTTGATTTTTTGGTAGACATATTGTATACTACACCCGGGAGGAGATTAAATGATTGCCGATAAAATTAAGATAAGAGTGTCTTACTTTGTATATATGGTGCTGTACAATGACGCACAAGCGTTTGGATTTGTAAAGAGTAACAATGAATCAAATCTTAACGCTTTGTTGAACAGATTGATACCTTCGTTACTGGAAATCAGAAAATACAGAAGAGATGAGATACACTACATTTTGACCGAGGAAAATCAACGCTCTGATGCTGAAAAAATTTATGAATGTGTAAACGAAATTATTGACAGAGTATATTTTTCAGATCAGGAATTAAACAAACTTGATACTGAGATTTGGTTAAGACCGTCAAAAAATAACGCAGGCGTTTTTGACGAAATAAATGATGTTGAAACTATGTTGACGAGATCTGAGGTGTCAGTGGTGATTCGGGGTATGCTTAACGAGTATGCGAGGCTTCCCATGTATAAGCGAGAAACAATAGCCTTTGCGGAAGAATTGAACTCGTTTTTTATGGGATGTCAGACGGGGCAGATTTATCATTTCAGGCAATTTGAAAAAGCTAAAAGTATATTCCCGTTCAACACTGTTTATGGCTTTGTGACAGACCAAAGAAATTATCTGATAGGATATGAGTCGGAAAGCAAAAAAATCAAAGCCTTCCCCTTACGAGAAATCAGGAACAGCTATCTTGTTCAGAAGAGATACACTCCGAGCAGAAAATTGATTGATTTGCTTAATGACTATGCGAATAGTTTTGATTTTGAAAGTGAAATAGAATTTGAGGAGGAACAATAATGTTTTTCGCAAATCATAAAAAAGGAAAGTATGTAAAGGCGAAAGACAAGACGGCTGCCAAAAAACAAAAAGCCGCGATAATAAGTTATTACGAGAAACAGAGAAAAGACGCAAAAATCAGTATTAAGAGTAAAGACGACAAATAAAAATACCGGCGGCTCACGATACATGTTAAGTACAGGAGCCGCCGCTACTATTAATGTTTTCTGTTTATCCCTTCGCCCTCACAGCCCCGGGAAGAGCAATATACACATCTCCGTACACCGTCTCCGGCACGCTCTCGCGGCGGAGCAACTCACAGATCTTTTCCTCTATCAGGTCGTGCCCGCGGTCTGTCGGGTGTATGCCGTCATAGGACATCAGGGACTTGTATTCATGGGAGAGGAGAAAATCGCGCCGCAGGTCAAGTATCGGCGTGCCCGTAAGCACGGCGAGCCGCTCAACTGCCGTGTTGTAGCTCTCCTGCCAGCGTGAGAGCATAGAAGTGTCCCCGAGCCATGAGAGAATACTCTCGCGTGAGCCCGCGCGGCTTATCCACCCCATGTATTTCTCCGCGTCGACGGGTACGAGCGTCGCGAGAACCGGGCGCCCGCCCGCAAGTCTGACGCGCTCTATCATCTTCGAGTAGGTTTCGGCAAAGACGGGCAGGGGAGTGTTCGCCCCGTGCTCTCCCTGTGGGTCGGCGGAGATTTCGCGCCAGTTGTGGTCGCTGTCGTTCCCTCCAAACTCCAGTATCACCGTAGCCCCGTCGAGATTTTCCGGGAGCGTGCGGTCCATTATCTCCATGCCGCGCGTAACCGTGGCACCCATCTTTGCGTAATTCATCACATCATATCCGAGCTCCCGCACCCGCTCGAGCCGGAACCCGCGGCAGAGCCCGTGAGCCCCGCGCTCCTCGGAATATGTGACACCGCGGAGTATTGAATCTCCCCATATATAAAGCTTTTTCATTCTTGTAATTCTCCTTTGCGTGTATGTACTGCCTCCGCCCGGCATCAATCGCAAGAATACTTGTGGCGTAATAACCGGTACCGAAAACAAGGGAGTGCAAGCCGCCCGCTGTCACTTCCGCGTGGCTGCTACCCGGCACTCGTAAGCCCGCGAAGTGTGCAGGGCTTTACGCGGTATACACCGCGTACCGAAAATAAAGACACAGTGAGCGCCGGTCCCCCGTAGCATGTAATGCCTTTGACGGTCAGGACATCGCGGCGCGGCTTGCACGGCGCGATACAGAAAAAGAAAAGCAAATATATTTTCCGTCCCTGTTTCGCGTGCCGCTCCCTTTGCTCACATTATACCCAAAAACCGAAACAAAGTCACCCTACACCGCATATTTTTGGGTATACTCATTGCTGGGCGTAATTCTACCGTAAGAAATTTGTCGGTAGAACTACGGTGGAATGACTCTCCCACGGGTAGAAATCCGAAAATCGGCGGTATTGTATTGATTTTTTGCCCGATATATGCTATAATTTTGCCTGAACGGAGATGAAGTAGATAATTCTACCGCCGTAAAACGACAAAATCTACCGCAGGTAGACAAAATTCCACCGTGCCTCCGAAAGACTTCTACCGCAAAATACATGCCAAAAAGGAAACAAAAGTTTACATGGAAGAGCTTCGCAGAATATTTGCAAAAAACCTTTCCGACCTGCGTACGCAGCGCGGAATGACACAATTACAGCTCGCCGAAATGCTGAATTATTCGGATAAGGCGGTTTCAAAATGGGAGAGGGGAGACTCCATTCCCGACGTCTCGGTGCTGAAACAGATGGCTGATTACTTCGGCGTCACAGTCGATTACTTCCTTACGGAGGATCACACCGAGACCGAAATAAAAAAGAAAACCGTCTCAAAGATAACAAAGCGCAACCGCCGTATTATAACCATGCTCTCCGCCTCGGTCGCATGGCTTGTAGCGACGCTCCTGTTCGTCATTCTGAATATCCGCTCGCTCGGCGGCTCGTTCCCGACGTGGCTGCTCTTTGTCTATGCCGTGCCGGTCTCCTCGATAGTCCTTCTTGTGTTCAATTCGATATGGGGGCGCCCGCGCGCGAATTACGCGATTATCACCGTGCTTGTGTGGTCGCTTCTCGCTTCGGTTTTCCTCTCGCTCTTCAGATTTATTCCGGAGATATGGCTTGTCTTTATCCTCGGAATACCCGCGCAGATAATAATCTTTCTCTGGTCCGGGCTTCGCGTCGGCGCGGTGCTCCATGCCACACAGCGTGAAACACCGAAAAATAAAAAGACCGGCAGTGTGCCGGATGAAAAGACAGACGGAGCCTCCGGAAAGGAGGACGCGTAATGGCACCGAACAAACCGCCCCTCGCCGTCCCGGACGACGGGCTCGAAAAGCCGAAGAAGCTCTCCGAGGTCCCGGGCTACCTCGCCCGCCGCGTCGCCGGATTTACAAAAAGACTCTTCTATATAATCTCCCTCGTATGGGAAGCCTCCCCGGGAATACTTATAGCAATGATTATCCTCTCCGCCATGAGCGGCGTTCTCCCGATAGTCGGCGCATATATTGCAAAGGACCTTCTGAACGCGATAAACGGGCTTATCGGCTCCGGAGAATACAGCGGCTTCTGGTCGGTTATTCAGCCGATACTCTTCCTCCTTATACTACAGTTTATCTATCTCTTTATCAACCGCGTCATGGGACGGATAAACAATATGGTGACTGCCATCGCCGGCGAGGTCGTTGTCAATCATATCCGCCTGAAAATCATAACAAAGGCGAAAAGCGTTGACCTTGCCTCGTTCGACAGCCCCGGATTTTACGAAAAACTCGAAAATGCGAACCGTGAGGCGTCCCTCCGCCCGATACGCATAATGTCCGCGACCTTCAGCGTCATAAGCTCGACAATAAGTGTTATAGGCTTTATCGCCGTCCTTGCGACGCTCTCGCCGTGGGCTCCGCTTATTATCGTCGCGGCGTCAATTCCCGGCGCGCTCGTCAATTACTACTACCGTAACCGAAACTTCAAATATCTGCGTAAGCACTCGAAGGAGCGCCGGCAGATGAACTATTACTCCGACATCATGGTGAATAAGGACAATGTAAAGGAGATAAAGCTTCTTGACCTCGGCGATACCGTTATCGACAAATACAACGGAGCCTTTGCCCGCTATTACAAGGGATTGAAGGGGCTTATCCTCCGTGAGGGCTTCACACAGGTGATAGTCAGTCTCGTTTATATGATAGCGAGCTGTGCGCTGTTTGCCTATGTCGCATATTCGGTAGTCGGCGGGAGCGGGCAGATAGGCGACTATTCGCTCTATACCGGAGCTCTGAATTCCATAACAAGCTATGTGTCGACTATCGTGACAGCGACGGCGACTATCTATGAGGGAACTCTGTTTATAAATAACATGCTTGATTTCCTGCATGAAAAGCAGACTGTGACCCCCTCCGTCACGCCGCCCCTCCTGCCTGACCTCGGCGCGAAGCATACGATAGAGTTCCGCTCCGTCAGCTTCCGCTACCCCGGTACAGAGCGGGATGTCATACATAACTTTTCGCTTACCGTCTCCTCCGGAGAGTCGCTTGTTCTCGTCGGTCTCAACGGCGCGGGAAAAACCACTTTGATAAAGCTCATGACAAGGCTCTATGACCCGACAGATGGAGAGGTGCTCCTTGACGGTCATAATATAAAAGAGTACGATGTCAGCGCGCTCTATCGCCTCTACGGAATAGTCTTTCAGGATTTCGGAAAGTACGCGGATACCGTATCGGAGAATATCCGCTTCGGCGATGTCTGCCGTGAGCCGACGGAGGAGAATATAGCCACCGCCGCACATAGCGGAAACGCGGACGGATTTATTGAGAGATTGCCGGGAGGCTACGAAACGCCGCTTACCCGCATGTTTGAGGACGAGGGTATCGAGCTCTCGGGTGGACAGTGGCAGAAGCTGTCTCTCGCACGCGCGTTCTACCGCGAGGCGGATATAATAATTCTGGACGAGCCAACCTCCGCCCTTGACGCAATGGCAGAGCAGGAGGTCTATAACCGCTTCTATGAGCTCGCGAAAGATAAAATATCGGTGTTCGTCTCGCACAGACTCTCGAGCGCGGTGACCGCTACAAAAATAGCCGTCATAAACCTCGGCGAGCTTACCGAGCTCGGCACACATTCGGAACTTATGGCAAAACGAGGAGAGTATTATAAGCTTTTCACAACACAGGCGAGCCGGTATACTGCGGCAACGGAAAACGGCACTACCCACGCGGAGTAATCACCGGAAAAATCAAAAATACTGCACGCAAAGCAACCACCGCAAAAAACCAAAAACAACACGCAAAAACGAAAAAACACGGTAAAGCCCGCATCCAAAACGGCTCTACCGTGTTTTCTGTTAAATTAAAATTTCACTGCAAGTTCTGCTTGCCCAGTCCCGCCGCGCCGATAATTCCGGCGTCATTGCCGAGCTTCGCTATCATTATCTTCGCTTTTTTTGCATTGTCGCGCGTGTATTGCTCGCGGTCAACTATCCGGAGCAGGGGCTTTATCAGATAGTCACCCTCGTTGCATACACCGCCGCCTATAGTGAGTACCTCCGGCTGGAATATATTTATCATGTTCGTAATTCC
>CALDMI010000405.1 GCA_937914815.1 uncultured Clostridia bacterium | reverse complement strand
CCCGCGTAGCAAATAACCCGTGAACTAACCACACCCGCTTGCACTCCGAACACATTTATGATATAATGGTACCGGCAAAAAGCTGACAGCCACCTTCTGTTTCAGCGACGACCGCGTATACGGAGATATGTGCGGCATCACCTCTGAGCGGCAAGGCACAATAGTACGCGGCAGCGATAAGTGCGACTTCTATTTTTACAGAGACTGATTTTTTGAGGTGCAAAATGACCTGTATTCAGCATTACATGTCCCCTATCGGCGACCTGCTGCTCGCCTCGGACGAGCTCGGGCTCTGCGGGCTGTGGCTCGACGGGGAGAAATACTACGCGGACAATCTGCCAGCAGACTATATCGAAGCGGAAACGCCGATACTTACGGAAACCGCCCGTTGGCTCGATATTTACTTTTCCGGAAAAGAGCCGGATTTCACGCCGCCCCTGCACCCTGTGGGCTCGCCGTTTCGCCGGGAGGTATGGAAAATCCTGTTGCAGATTCCCTACGGCAAAACGACGACATACGGCGATATAGCGAAGAAAATAGCAGCCGACAGAGGGCTCGCGAAAATGTCAGCACAGGCGGTCGGCGGAGCCGTCGGGCATAACGAAATATCCATAATCATTCCCTGCCACCGCGTCGTCGGGACGGGCGGGAGCCTCACCGGCTACGCCGGCGGGATAGATAAAAAAATCAAGCTCCTCGAGCTCGAGCGTGCCGATATGACAAACCTCTTTACCCCGAAATCCGGCACCGCGCTCTGAAAGCACCGCCGGAAATCAACCGAATACAAAAAGAAGCAGCCCCCGGCTGCTTCTTTTTTCATCAAGTACTAATCTATATATTTACACTTCTCTTTTAAGTAATATCCAATCTTTTTGAGCGCACCATCGATGATTTGTCTTACGCGTTCTCTTGTAATCCCTGAGCTCTGCCCGATTTCTTCCAGTGTATGCGATATCCCATCGACAAAGCCATATCTGAGAAATACAATCTGTTTTTGACGGATTGAAAAATCATGCATTGCTTTATTCAGCAAACGGCTGAAATCATTTATTTGCAATGGTTCAAGTATTTCGTCCTCACTGCCAATGCACAAACAATCATCCGCTGCCTCTTCATTTTTCCCTAGCCTATCAAGATATTCATCCAACGAAACCTCCGGTACGCATTCCCGTAAAATCTTATCGGCGGTATCATACGAAATATCAAGCTCTTGAGCTACGATACCAGTGAACCGATCATTAATTCTCTCGTAATCGTTCGGTAAATTCAGCCCATATTTCGCCCCTAACTCGCATACCGCAAGCAGTCTTTCATAAACAAAATTAGGGAAATATCTAAGATACATGTAACCGCGCATTTTCCGTTGAATTGAATTTCTAACCCAAAATGTGTAATACTGTTGAAAGGCTTCCGCATCAGATCCGTCATATTTGTCGATGGATCTCATCAAACCCATGACTCCGTCCTGTATAATATCAGCAATAGGGAGCGCATATCTCTCAGCATAATACAAAGAAATACGCATCACATTGCGCATGTACATCTCAACAATACGATGTCGCGCTGCCAAATTTCCTTTCATAGCTCTTACTAACATTTCGCGAAGTTCCATCATCTGAGGCGGCTTGATCTCTCTTACATAGTCAACAAATTGTTTAAGTGAAGGATCTATACTCAACACTCTGGCATAGACCTCCTCATAATTTAATTGAGCTCTGTCAATATTGTCATCTTCGTTGTAGATATGCTTTGCCCGATTCAATCCTTCGTTGTATGCGTCGCGTTTTTGATATAACAAGCGTCTGCTGTCCTCATCTGTGCCATAAACGCCAATCAATGAGTTTTCCATTCGCAATGTATGCAGCAGTTCATATTTAATATCTTCAAACATCGCATCGCTTATAACGGGGCACAAATCATTGCTGATGAAGTGCTTTGTCCGCTCTCCGTGCTTATCATACAACGAAATAATCTGCGAGGAGCCTTGCCTGCCTTTTATCATCAATTCATCCGGAATTGATTCTTTAGAAGAGAATACGCGGAGTATAACAATATATCCATAAGGTTGTCCGACAAAAAAATTGCATAATTTCTCTTCTGTATAGGATGGCATAAATTCCAAGAGTTTTTCCAAAACCCTGCGTCTTACTTTGAATTCAATCTGCGACTCTATCAAAGCAAAATATCTATGTTCGCCATGTTGTGATGCAGCGCGGTTGCCAAAATCTTCAAATGCAGTTGCTTGACG
>CALDMI010000404.1 GCA_937914815.1 uncultured Clostridia bacterium | reverse complement strand
TACCGGGTATTCTTTCGGTAGAGGGTGACAGCCTCGTCGCCGTCGCCGACAAGTCGCCGGAGGCGGCTGAAAGAGTAGGTAAGAAGTACGGCGTGCCGTATTATACCGACGCGGACGAGATGCTCCGCGACAATGAGTGTGACGCCGTGTATATCGCGACCCCGGTGTTCTGCCACAAGGAAAACGCGGAGACGGCGCTGAAATACTCCCGCCCGACGCTTATTGAAAAGCCGCTCGCAAGAACCGAGCCCGAGAGCCGGGAGATATGCAACGCCTTTATGAGGGCAAAGGTTCCGCTCTCTGTCGGGTACATGATGAGATATCACTCGCTCCACAGAAAGGCGCGCGATTTTATAAAGCGCGGGAAGATAGGGCAGGTGACGGATATAAGGCTTCAGTTCTCCTGCTGGTATCCGGATATTCCCGGCGCGTGGAGACAGAACCGCGAGCTCGGCGGCGGGGGAGCCATAATGGACCTCGGCGTTCACTGCATGGACCTTGCGGAATATGTTCTCGGAGATATGATAGACGAGATAAAGGGCTTTACCGCGACGCGGACATTCTCATACGAGGTTGAGGACAGCGCGGTACTGGCATTCCGGACTGACGCGGGAGTCCTCGGTCACATCGATGTAAACTTCAATATCCCGGACAAGGCCTCGGCGTCAAAGCTCGAGATATACGGCACGGAGGGGTACATAATCTGTAACGACACCCTCGCGCAGGACGAGGTCGGGACGATGCTCTACCTCTATGCTCCGCAGGGGGACTATGACGCAATGCAGGAAAAGACAATGCTGAAGCCGAAAAAGTTCAAAGCGAAAGCGGGGAATATATACGCCGCCGAGATTTTGGACTTCGAGAAGAGGATAAAGAAGACGGTCCCGGATTACTTAAACGCGCGCCGCGCCGTGCATATTCAGGACCTCTGCGACAGTATTTACAGAGAGAAAAACGAAAATATCTTTGATTAAGTAAACTTATATTTACATAAAGTGAGGTTTTTATTATGGATTTCAACTCTACCGTAAAAGGCAGCCTTCTCGAGGGCTTCTATCCCGAGGGGTGGGATTTTGAGAAAATAGACAAGTGTTGCTCTCATGCTCCGGAGGAGGTTTTCGACCGCCAGAGCTTCTGGAACGAGGGCTTCTCGCCCGTCATGTGCTCCGACGTTGCGGAGTTCGACGTGAAGATGGGTCACGAGATAGCGAACGAGATAAGAAAGGCAAACGAGAGAAAGGAAAAGATAGCCTTTATTCTTCCCGTAGGTCCTATGGGAATGTACAAGTGGGCGGTTTACTTCCTGCGTGAGTGGAACGTCTCGTGCGAGAATGTCTGGTGCTTCAATATGGATGAGTGGGCTGACGGAGAGGGAAATACCCTCCACGGCGACGCGTCCTTCCAGTCGGCTATGGAAAATGCGTTCTATAACCCGCTCGGAGAGCTCACCGTACCGGCGAGCCACAGAAATTTTGCAACGAAAGAAAACCTGCCGACATATCCCGAAAAGATAGCCGCGCTGAAAGCCGAGGGGGCAAAGCTCGTGCTTGTGTACGGTATCGGACGCATGTGCCACATCGCGTTCTGGGAGCCGCACTTCGGCTCCGAGTTTACGAGCGATGAGGAGTGGAAAAAACAGCCCTACCGCCTCGGCGCAAAGCTCCACCCGCTGACGATAGAGCAGAATGCGATAACCTCTTTCAGGAGCCGCACGAGCCTTGTGCCCTGCCGCGCGAACACCATGGGTCCGGGTCTCCTCTTCTCGGCTGACTATGCGATAGGCGGCGCGGACGGCGCGCTCTCCCGCGGCATGCAGTGGCAGGGAATGAGCTTCTGGATGACCCTCCGCTACGGTCCTACGAGATTTGTGACCTCGAGCTGGATACCGACCATACCCGGAAAGCTCTTCTTCCTCCGTGAGCTCGCGGGTCCGCTCTGCCCCGATGTCAACTGATATGGACGGCATAGCGGTCGCCGGCAGTATACTTGTCGATAAGATAAATTCGATTTCCGCCTACCCGCGCGAGGGGGAGCTGACGCATATACGCGCGCTCTCCTCCGCCGTCGGCGGCTGTGTACCTAATACGGCG
>CALDMI010000403.1 GCA_937914815.1 uncultured Clostridia bacterium | reverse complement strand
GAGCGCCACCTTGCCAAGGTGGAGGTGGCGGGTTCGAGCCCCGTAATCCGCTCCATATTGCGGAATTGTGTAATGGTAGCACAGCAGACTCTGACTCTGTTCGTCTGGGTTCAAATCCTGGTTCCGCAGCCAAAAGGACAGGGGGCGTCGCATGACGCCCCCTGTCCTTTTGACTGCAAAACCGTCAATGCAGAACCCGGGCTTCAAGCCCACAGGGCGCAGAAGCCGGGTTCACATTTCCCCCTTTGTACGCGCCGTCCGCTCCAAAACTCCCGTACCTTGGTGCGGGAGTTTTGGGAAGTTATAGGTAATAGTGAAGAGTGAGAAAGTGGAAAGTTGTATAATGAAAGTAAATACGCCGCCACGGAGGAAGATCACGCGGTGGGCAGGGAGATTATGAATGTCAATCTACGGTCCCTGTACTCATAGGTAAGGGCGCCGCTCATTGCCTCGATATGGTTCTTGCATATATAGAGACCAAGCCCCATATTCTCCTCGCCGTCATTGCCGGAACAGTATGGGCGGAACACATCCTTGTCTCCGAGCCCCTTGCCGTTGTCCGCAACGGTGATAATGCATTTATCGAATTTCCGGTATGAGTCGAGCCATATTCTGTCACATTCCGCGTGCTCTATGGCGTTCATAACGAGATTCTGAAGAACCGATTTCAATGCGTCCGGCTTTGCGAAGGCTACGGTGTGCTTCGCCGAGCATTCCATTACAATACCGTTTGCCTCGGCGTCCGGCGCGAGCTCCGAATAAACGGCGCCGAGAATTTCGTCGACGGAGATGTTTACGGGGTTCTCCGCTACATATTTTCGCCTTGCGTAATCTGCAACAGCGGAGAGATTTTCGCGGAGATAATTGACCTTTCCCTCGACTATATCAATGATTTTTTTGTTCTCTTCATCCTTTTCTCTTTGCCGCAGGGCGGCGATATAGGTGTGCGCGGAGAGAAGAGGCTTTTTCATATCGTGCGAGACGAACTGCAATATTCTCTCGCGCTCGTCGATCATGCCCTGCATGTTTTTCGTCTGCAGTTTTACCTCTGCCGAGAGATTTAATGTCAGCTGTCTGTTCCGGCGCTCGGATACAATGAACTCGCGGAAGCCGATTACGAGAATGACGCCGAGCATCATAAGAGAGAGCCACATCATGGGGCTTTCAAGCATATTAATGCTCTCGCGGAAGAAGAACATCGCATAGACCGAGAGGACAACGGACAGAGCATTGTTTGCGAGAAGGTCAAGCCGCCGCCCCCTCATGATTTCAAGAACAGAAAAACCGAGGACAATGATACATATAACAGAGCCGACTATCCTGTATGCAAGAGTTATTGCCCCCGTATTTGCGGTGTTGGCAACCTGCGAGGAGAAGGCGAGGGCGGTATAGACAAGCGACAGGGCGGCGGTTATGTATCTTACGGGGATTTTCGCAAAGAATTTCGGCAGGGTCAGTGCTACGCCGAAAAGAAACAATCCCACAGCCCCGGAGCGAACGCCCAACCATACATACGGCATATCGGTTGCGCCGGAGAGCGCCATAGATGAATATGCACCGACCATAACCGAGACGGCAAATACGAGCTGCGGGACAAATTCCGTCGCGCGCTTCAGAACACATACAAGGACGAAGATAAAGAATGTTATGAGAGACAGAAGAACGGTTATGAGCCTGAAGTTGTTGTTGCGCCCGACAATTGCGCGAACCTCCCTGTCGGGACCGATTATCGGCGTGCCGATAAAGCCGGTCTGCTTTCCGTCCTCCGCCTCATAGTGGATAGTTATGACACATCCGTTCTGAATGGGATTGTCGTTCCATATCCTGCTCGATACATTCAGCGAAATATCAAGGAAAACGCCCTCCATCCCGTCCGAGTGGGCTACCGTCTCATCATATGCGAGTGCCTGATCGGTCGTCGCATATCTCACGGAGTCAAAGCCGGTGAGCGTCCCCATTGACGCCCTGTGCTGTACATTGACAAACACATTGCAGGCGGAGAGCAGGGGAGGGAGGTACATCGTGAGATGCAGCTTTTCGTCGTCGCCGATATATTCCGAATAAGAGGCGAGCTCCTCTGCCCAGTTCCCGTCCGCGGGACTTATCCCCTCGATGTTTGTGATAACATAGCGGACGGTCCCCTTTGTGCCGAGCTCCTCGCCGTTATGCTCATTGCTTATTGCATTGGAGGTTATCTCGGAGTATTCGTCCGGGTAGTAGTTATATGCCGTCAGCCGCGATACACGCAGAAGATCGGTGACCTTTACCGTCGTCGCGGTACAGCTCTCGATTATGGGAGCCTGCTTTTTCATGTCATAGCCGACCTGCACCTCATATTCGGTATTCTGCGACGGGGCGATGCCTATCTCCCTGCAATCCGCGAGCGGCATGAGAATCGACAGCGAGGTGCCGAGCAGCAGAACCGCGGCAAAGATCAGGGTCAATAAATATTTTTTCTTCATAGTCTCACTCTCCCGCAAAGCAGTAGCCCTTGCCGAACTGGGTATATATCATTTTCGTGTCTCCGCACACCTCCGAGAGCTTTATGCGGAGGGTGGATATATGCCGCTTTATCGTCGTTGTGTGCAGGCTTTTCATCTTCCATACGCTCTCATATATCTCGTTCGGGAGAAAATACTGCCCCGCGTGGGTGATGAGGAAAAACAGAATATTGAATTCGGAGGAGGTCAGGGAAATCTCCTTGCCGTGAAAGGCGCAGGTGCGCTTTGCGGAATTTACCGTCAGCCCGTTTACCGAGATAGTGGCTCTCTGCGCGGGCAGGAGCCGGAGCGAGAGCCGCATTTCAAGAAGCTCCGGCGAGCATGGCTTTACAACATAATCGAGCGCACCCTGTGAAAATCCCTCTATCATCGACTCCTCCGAGCTTATGTCGGAGAGAATGACAACGGGCGGGAGATTTTCCACCGCCTCAAAGAGCGACATGCCGCTCCCGTCCGGGAGGACGAGATCCAAAATAATTCCGTCAGGGGATTTGCTTTTTGCGAGCTCTGTTCCCCGGGCGACGGTCGTGGCTGTATATACCTCGTTCTTCGCGCCGAACCAGTCGCAGAGTTCCTTTTGCTGTGCGAGATTATCCTCAATGATAAGCAGCCTTCTGCCTTCAACAGACATAGCGTCCTCCTTTCGTCAAAAAGCACCGTTTTACTTTAGTTATATCTTAAATATATCATAATCCGGTAAATATTTCAACCGCCGTAATCGGTTACAAGAAGTTACGATTTTGCTTTGCGGGGTGATTTTCAGCAAAAATTATGTTAATATCATAATGTAAGTACTGAAAAACAAATCGGCTCCCGATCTATGAGGGGGCGGGCGGATATTCGGAACGGAGCAAATTATTATGAAAACGAAAAAGACAAAATATTTGTCGAGGGTGACAGCACCGTCGTTTCTTGTATTGCTTATGCTTTTCGGCATGCTCTGGCTCGGACTCGGGTTCCGGGCGGACGCGGCGGTGAGTGTTGCCTATCATATCGGAACTTCCGGTCCCGCTTTTAAGTACGGTTTCAAGGGAAAAAACCTTACCGAGGTGGCATACGGCAAAGCGCTCGAGGACAATATTGACAATACTCTGATTAACGGCTCTGTTGAAATCGCCTCGATCGCAAACAACGGAGAAAGCATATCGATAGATACAGGTGATCTCAACTGCTATTTCAAACTGTCCTATGTGGAGCTTGTCGCCCTTGTCAATGTTCCCGCACACTCGACATATACCGTGACGTTCGACACTACGCTGGAGGGAACCTTTGAGGTGTCGAACAAAAAAGCCACGGCAAATTACTACTGTCAGCTTGTATATCTCGGTGAAAACAGCGCCGCCGATGCCGGCACCAACGTTGTGTTTTACCCGGGAGACACACCGAAAATTACCGTCAACGGCTCCGAGGGGAATACGAATGTAATCGGCTATCACATCGCCCCGGATAAAAGCTCCACGACATATACCTGCGGCAGTTCCACGGCAAAAACGGAGGTAAGCTGCGATTTTGTAAACGATACCGACACGCGGACGAACGTTGCCCGCTATTTCGGAGTCTGGGTTGCCTCCGATTACGGCAGCTCTTATAAAAACAGGGGCTCGGCTACCTTCACCGTCACGCCGAAGTCGCTGACCTACACCGCGAGCTTTGACCCTAACGGCGGTACGGTAGACACGACAAGCAAGCTCGTTACTGTCGGTGAGACCTATGGCAAGCTGCCTACCCCTACCCGCACGGGCGGTTATACCTTCGACGGCTGGTATACGGCGAAAAGCGGCGGCACAAAGGTTACCGAATCCTCGAAGGTGGTGGACCCCGGGACATCCGGCGGTAACAGAACCCTCTACGCCCACTGGAGCCTGACCCCCGCTGTACCTGCCGTGATACGGACGAATGTAAAACCCGAGCAAACGGCTCCATACGGCAAGGGCATACTTATCAGTGTGGGCATAGACGGAGCGGTGGGGCATACCTTTACTGATAAATTATACGAGTGCGATGAGGACGGAAGCAACGGAAGAGAGATCGAGGACGAACTTGTAAACGGTCTTGTAATAGCCGACGCCGGAGTGCATTACTACTACATAATAGTTACAAACACGCGCGACGACAACGGGCAGAGCGCAAGCGTCAGGAGCAATATAGCAAAGCTGACGGTGGAAAAATGCACCCCGGAGGTCAATGCCGGAAATTATCCGAGCGCCGACAGTATTGATCTGGCGGTCAACCAATACCTTAAGGGGAGCGCACTTACCGGCGGTGCGGCACGCAATTATAACTTTCCCTCTTCAATGAGCTGGGATGTAGACGGCACATTTGAGTGGGAGGACGGAGACATCAAGATAACGAGCACCGGCTACCAGTACTTTACCGTAGTATTCAAGCCGACCGATACAAAAAACTACAACGAGATAACCCTTTCAGATAAGGTCAGCGTCAGGGTGACCTGCAGTCACCGGTTCGGAGACTGGCAGGAGGACGGAAAACGCATCTGCGCGGCGTGCGGTAAAACCGAGACCGGGAGGATTTCGGTCACGGTCATCTGGGGCGCTATGGAATTTACCTATACCGACGGCGAGTGGAACCCCGAGACGCACGAATATGAATACGGCGAGTGGACGCCCGACGATGATGGCGGCGACATGATAACGGTTAAAAACACCGGGACAATGCCTGTAAGCGTAGAATTTACATATAATCAGACGGACACGGCGGTGAGCGCGGAGTTTTACGACGGGACGGCGGCGGTTACATCGTCTGTCGCGCTCCCCATAGGGGGGCAAAAGCAGGTCCGGATCATTCTCCGCGGGAAGCCGGGCGGCAATATGAGCAGTCAGACACTCGGCACGGTAACGGTAAAGATCGGAGGTGCATAATCGCAATGAAGAGCGAAAAAGAAAACAAAGAACAAAACGGTAATGACAGGCGGATGCTTGTTATTCTCCTGATTCTGCTTCTGATAACGCTTGTCGCCGTGGCAATAAGCGTCTGGGCGATATGGTTCCGCGGAAAGGGACCGGTTCTTACTCCGGATTACGCGCCGAAGGACATAGAGGCGAATGCCGAGCCTATCGGAGACGAAAGCGACAAAAAGCTCGAGCAGCCGGAGGGCGGCGGAGCGGTGAGCCTGACCTATTCAAAAGAGGTGAGCATCAGTATATCGGAGAAATCCGCGACTCTCCTGTTTGCCAATCCGACGAGGTCAAATCAGGACATGGTTATCTGCCTTGTGATAGACGATGTCATTATCCTTCAGTCCGGCAGACTGACCCCGGGTAACAAGGTCACAAGGCTGAACCTTGCGGACGGCGCCTGCGACCGCCTCGCCGAGGGGGGCTACGACGGTAAATTAATTGTCTATTACTACGACCGTACAACCGGCGAGCGGGCAATGGTAAATACCGAGATAGCCGTCTGTGTAACGGTGGTCAGATAATATTATAATTCAGGTAATCCCAAAAAAATTATATAAGAAAGGATTTAACCAACCATGAAAAAACTCTTAGTAATCATTCTCACGCTTGCAATGCTCTGCACGCTGTCGGTTGCCGCCTCTGCGGCGAGCCCGATTACGAGCGCCGGCGGTACGGATCAGGCGGATGTCACGGGTACATATGTCCCCGGCAGTGCAACCGACACGATATACCGCGTCGACATCACATGGGGCAGCATGGAGTTTACCTACACCGATGCAGCCGAGGGCACATGGAATCCGCAGGAGCATAAGTACGACGGCGCAACCGACGCCGCATGGACCTGCGCGGACGGCGCAAACAAAGTGACCGTGACAAACCATTCAAACGCCGCGGTAAAGGCAACGCTCAGCTATTCGGCAGCCACCGGATTTGAGGCGGTGAGCGGTAGCTTTGACAATGCCACAATCACCCTCGCCACCGCAGTAGGCACGGCGAAGGACAACGCCCCCACGGGCAGCGCGGTGCTCACCCTTACCGGCGCGCTCCCGAAGAATACGACCGCCGGCACGACCATAGGAAGCGTGACGGTAACGCTCGGAAATTAAATAGTTTCCCCCACAAGACCACGCCCCCGGCGCGGTCTCGCATATATCTTTCCCCCACGCGTGCCTGTCGCCCCCGGGCGGCAGGCTTTAATAAACGGATTTCATGCAGGAGATGAAAATGAAGAAAACCACCGTTCTTATACTATCGGCTGTCTGCGTTATAGCGGTGATCGGAATGATACTGTCGCTTGCCCTCACGGGGGGAGACCCCGGACAGGCGGAATTTGTCCCGCCGGAGTTTGAGTCTGCGGCAGAGAAGGGCACCCCGTCGGTCACGGACAAAAGCTGGACGCAGATATATAAGGACGGCATGGGTTTTTCGGCTCATGTCTGCGGGAATGTTATTATAGAAAACAATTCGGCGGATATATTTTTCACGAATGACAGCGGGAACGATGTCTGGCTCCGGCTCCGTATTCTTGATGAAAAGAACCGAGTTATAGCGGAGACCGGGATTATAAAGCCGGGTGAATACATAAGGACGGTGGAGTTCACGAGCGTCCCGCGCGCGGGGGCAAAAATAGTACTGAAAATCATGGCATACGAGCCCGAGACATATTACAGCGCCGGCTCCGTCACCCTGAATACGACGGTGAAATAAGGCGGTAATCTATGTAAAGAACAGTAATGTCGTAGTGCTATATAAGCGGCGCGGCAGCTGTACATAAAAAGCACACGGGGTACTGTATACCGTGTGTTTTTTATTTGTCCATGTTACCGGATGAATATTTGCCAAAGACATATCCGATAATGCTTTTCGCTAATACAGGTTGCGGAATATTGATAGTCCGGTTGATTGCAAAGCTCCGGAGTTTTGTATATGATAATATAGGCAATGCCGACATTACATCGGAAGAAAAAGGAGAATTATTATGTGCGGAATAATCGGATATACGGGAAAGGTGAGCGCGGGACCGGTCATACTCTCGGGACTGCATGCTCTTGAATACAGGGGATATGATTCTGCGGGGCTCGCCGTGCAGACAGAGGACGGCGGGATATTCACCGTGAAGTGCGCCGGAAGGGTCTCGGAGCTCGAGAAGAAAGCCGGAGGTGTTCCGGCGGGGGCGGTGTGCG
>CALDMI010000402.1 GCA_937914815.1 uncultured Clostridia bacterium | reverse complement strand
AAAAACATAGTTCCGTTTCAGTATATATATGTTGATTACCCGGTCGTTTTCTCGGAATTTGATATAGTGACAAGAGACTCGATTGACCCGGATATTCCGGCTGCACAGTTTGTATGTACCGGGGAGCATGATGCGGTGAATGAGCAGCGAAGGACGATTGCCGACAGAAAGCGCGCGCACCTCTATTGTACGGACGCGGCATCCGGAGAGCCTGTCTACGGTATAGAGCTTTATCCCGCGGAGCCGGAATATAAATACCTATGTAAAGAGGGACGCCTGCGGAATTATGAAGGGCTCAGAAAGGCTTTTGAAAGGGAGATCACAGGAGCTACGTTGGATTTTATCCGGCAGATAAAAACCTTCGGCGGGGAAAGCAGAGCTTTAATAACTGAGGAAGAACGGGTGAAATACCTCGCCAAAAGTCGATAGGTCGGGAAAATCGTGCTGAAAGGTTGATTTTTCACAAAAATTGTGATACAATTTTCTCGGTCTTTATGAAAATATGTCGAAAGAAAGCGGGGCGATAGATATCGGAAAGGGAATAAAGCCCGAGTATACGAGGACGGCGGCATCGATAATGATGCTCCAGATCCTGTACAGCAGGGACATTGTCAGCATTTCGGAGCTCGCAAGCCTCCTTCAGACAAACCCGAGGAATATCCCGGAGTATAAGAAGGAGCTTCAATACGCGGGGTACCTTATCGACTCCGTACCCGGGAGATATGGCGGCTACCGCCTTGTGAAGCAGTCGATCTTCCCGGCGGTAAAGCTGGATAAGAGCGAAATAACCGCGCTGTCACAGTCGATAGAATATCTTCTTATGAAGAAGAATTTTCTGGAGAGGGATAACTTCCTTAGCGCCATGGGCAAAGTAATGTCGGCGGTCAACGGCTCGACCGAGACCGCGGGCTTTACGGCTATAGATCAGCATGGTTTGTCTATTCCATATGATGAGCTACAGAAGCGGGATTGTGCAATCCTTAGCTGTATCAATAATCGTTTGGTGCTCAACATGGATTTTCTGTCCTCCGATAATGTGACAAGAAATCGGAGCATCCATCCGTATAAATTGTTCATTTACAATCAGGCGTGGTTTGTGATAGGCTATTGCGAGCTCGTCAAAGGAATCCGCTTTTTCAAGCTGACGAGGATTCAGAGCTTTTCTGTAACCGACAGAAAATTTTCGAAGCCGTCGAAATATCTTTTTAATGAGTCGGATTATTTTGATAAAAACGGCTTCAAGGTAGGTAAGGACTGGACAAAGCTCCCGTCAGACGAAACCGATATGTGGCATCATGTAAAGCTCATGATGCACGGTCGCCCCGCGATGTATGTCAGAGAGTTCGTCTATGGCAGAAATCAGGTCGTTACGCCGATAGATAAGAACAATACATTGCTTGAATGTGAGATTCAATACAGATATAACATGATAAAATTAGCGCTCGGCTTCGGCTCCGATTGCGATATCCTCGAGCCGGAGTGGCTGAAAACGGAGGTGCGGAAGATATGTAAAGCCGTGGCGGAGAAGTATTGAAAGCAATGTTCGCGCATAGTAAGAATTCAATTAGAATCAATTTAAATCAGGAGGGAAATTTAAAATGCCGTTTCATAAAAATTACGGGGCATATAGTGGTTCACAACCCCCTAAAGGTGGTTGTCAGGTAAGTAATAGCGATATTCTTAACCATAGTAAACACAGGAAAATGGCTACCGCGAAGAAAAAGAAGACAAATTAAGACAGGGGGAAAAATATGTTTGATGATGATGTTTCAGTGGTAGACATTGTAGATACTTTTTTGGATGACATTAGAGTTCTTCTTACATATCTAAATGTGATATTGGTATTAGTTTTGTGTGCTTTTCCTTCATCGGTCAATTTTGAAGTATTCAATATTTTCGCGTGGATAACATTTGCTGTAGCGATATTTGATGTGATATTAACGGTGCTTTATATTATTGCCGGATTTTTCACTGACAATATTGGCGGGAGCATTGCAAGCTTAATTTCTAATGTCATTGAAGTCGGCGTAAGTATATGGTTCACAACTATTATTCTCAACTTGTTTGAATTGCAGTTGCCGCTCATATTCGAAATTGCAATAGCCGTAACTATATTTTGCATTATGTCGTTGCTTATTTCCACAATAACGCGATTTGGCTTTGCTTCGTTCATCGAGAATATTCGGCTAATATTGATTTTTGCAATATTGGTTGTCGGAATGTATAATATCTTTCAATTAGATATATCAGCACCGATCACCCAAGCGTTTAACAAACTGTGGGACATTTTGGTTTATTTCATAGCCGGTATTCTTATCGTCGATGTAATTCTGTGCATTGTTGATTTGATCATTGGAGAAAAAAACTTCGGGGATTTCGTAACGCAGTTACTAAATATAATTGTTTTTGTAGCATTAGTAGCGGGAACCTATTTTGCCGAAGAAATTTTTGCTGCATTCTCTGACATAGTCGGAATAGGCGATGTTATAGTAAACTGGTCTTTTAATACCAAACTCTTCGTTGGATTTTCGGCGTATGTAATAACCGACTTGACCCTCGCAGTTCCTATTAATTTGGTGTCAAATATCGTTGATTTGGTGGTAGAAGTGGTGGGAGAAGCAATTTCTTGAATCAAAGTGTTGTACTACCTTCAAATAAAACTGCGGCAGAGAAATGTTGAAACAATGTTGGATTTCGGTGTGTAGTGGGGTGTAACAATGACACTGAAAGTAAGCAAGTTCCTTAACAAGGCAAGAGAATTTAAAAAAGCAAACCCTAATAAAACAGAATATGATTTTTTAGACTCTGACGAATATTATAGTAAGCTAAGTGAGTATGAC
>CALDMI010000401.1 GCA_937914815.1 uncultured Clostridia bacterium | reverse complement strand
TGAGAAATTCGCCTCCGGCTCGAGCATAAGCTTCACCGGATGTACATTCGTATCCGCTTACAGACTCTTCTCTCTTACGGGTGCCGATGGACAGGTGCCGATGACCTTTGATAACTGTGTGCTTGAGACACCGGATGATGCCTGTATCCGTTCCGTCGGAATGAAGTTGGAAATCAAGGGCGATAAGAGCATTATGAAAGCGAAGAAATTCGCGTGGTGCACGGGTGATGTGGCTTCCACCGTCATAATAGGAGACGGTGTCAGATCGGCGACCAAGACCTTCTATGACGGAAAGGCGGGCGGCGACAGCTCGAGACTCGATCAGTTCGGCGCATCGCTGAAGTATGCGGACAGAGATATCCCGTACGTATACGGCGCGGGTGCTGATGACGGAACCGTTCTTACAAACAGCGGTGCCTCGCTCAGCAACAAGGATAAGAATGGAGTAGTCGCAGTAAGCTCCGAAAACAAGAACGTGCCGAACGTCGTTGACGGAACAAATATGTGGGAGATATTCGTCAACAAAGGGAAGTTTGGATTCAATCCGTTCTTTCTGGCACACAACAGTTCTGTTGCCGTTAAGGATAACGAGACATTCTATTACACATTTGAGATTGATGTCTCGACTTATGATACCATTCCCGAGAGGACTCAGTATTACATAGTCGGACGCAGCGCAACAAACGGCTTCATGAACAACGCCGTTGTAAGAATGAACAATGCCGGTGACGGTAAGTTCAACGTAGGTCTCTACGTTGCGGAGAAGCTCATAGGCGATCTTGCAATTGTTGACGCCGGTGACTGGGCACATATAAGCTATGTTGTCCGCGTTACGAATGAGGTGGTCGACGGAGTTAACCAGTCCGAGGGCGTGCTGTTTGTAAACGGACAGTTCCTCGGTTCCTCCAAGGGCATCTTCAAGAGCAACGCCACCCTCGCTTCGATAAGCGACTCGAGACTTGAGGTAGCTTCCAACATACAGAGAGATACGGATTCCTCGCTTATTATCGCTAATAACAGAGTGACTATGATAAAGAGCGGCGACGACTTTGCCGAAACAGTATTCTCCGAGGAGCACTCATTCACCTCCGAGTATCTGGCGCCTGTATCCGCAAAGCCCGCGCGTATTCCGGCTGCACAGGTAGGAGATACATTCTATAACAGCATTGACGATGCTCTCACAAATGCGAACGGCGGAACTGTAAAGCTCCTTAAAAATGTTACGACCCGCCTTGTTATAAACGAGCCCGTGACCATAGACAAGAACGGTTACACCTGCGATCTCTACGATTCCGACGTATGCAGAATAATCACGGACGACGAGAACGGGACAATCCAGTTCCTCCCGGCGACCGACGCCACCACGGTAACCTATGAAATATACGGTGACCCGGATGCAGAGGGCGATGTCCTCGTGACCTTCACCCGCCCGGTAGGAACCCTCGCAAGAATTGCCGAGCACCTGCCGCCTGTATCCAGCGTCATTACCTCCGATGACGGCAAGGTGATGGTCTTCTCCGGCTGGGTGAGAAACGATAACGGAGCTATCACCGATACCACGAGGGCAACGCAGAGCGAGGCTGAAGACGGCGTCCTTATTACACCGATCTATACCGAGCTTGCCGGTGCTGAAGATGCCACAGGCGTCAAGGTAAATGCCGACGGCACTACCGAGCTTATAGCCGACGACACGGCGTTTATTTCAGCAATATCCAACGCGACCCCGACCGCAACTTACATCATGCTCAAGGATGTCACCCTCAACACGACATCGACAAGCTTTGCGTTCATTGTGAACTCCGAGCTTCATCTTGACCTTGCGGGGCACTCTCTTATCTTCACCGGAGATAAGATAAGCTCTAATGGCATAAGAGTTGCGGCTACGACGTACGTGTACTCAAGTCTTCCCGGCGGAAAGATGATAAGCCACTATTCCGTAGCAGAGGATAAGTTCCTTGTTGACGGAGACAGCGGTGCGATCTTTACTTTCTATAACAATGCCGGCGCGAAGCTCTATCTCGGCACCCCTGATGCATATCATCTTGAAGATGAGACGGATTACAAGGGCAACCTTTCAATCTATTCTGCCACAGCCGTAGCCTTCAATGAGGATATGGGCATAACCGGATTTGCACTCTATGCAAACGGCGTAAACTTCATAAGAAACGGTTATAACAATTCCGCGTTCTTCCAGACAATCGGAAAGCCGATGTCGGAAATTCATATAGCAAACTCCAATATTATAACCACCTCCGATATAGTCGGCGGTAAGAAGCCGCAGGTGTTCGCGTTCTCAGAGGGGTCAAGGATGACCGTAACCCTGAAGAATTCACTTATAGCTTCCGGCGACAGTATCATCTATAACAACGAAGGCAGATATTTCAGCAGCGGCTCGACAGTCACGTTTGAGGGCTGCCGTATACTCGGAAGCCTTGCAACTACCGACGAAACCCTGCGCGTTATACTCAAGGGCAAGAACCTCCTTGCTGAGGCTCCTGCCGCGAACGTAGAGTTTGACGGCGTCTGCGGCGCCGCTCCCGGAGTTGAGGACGCGGATAAGAGCCTTACTCTTACCCTTAACTACAACACCTACAGCGAGTGGACAGAGACCGTAGACTTTGACCAGCCCGAGCAGGTAAAGACCTTTGAGTTTGCTTACACGACCGGTCACGCATACGGTGAGTGGACGCAGACAAAGGCTCCGACCTGCACCGAGAATGGTACCGAGGAGCGCGAGTGCTCCGTCTGCCACGAAAAGGAGACAAGAACCGTTGAGGCTACCGGACACAAGTTCGGCGAGTGGGAAACAACGACCGCAGCAACCTGCACCACGGACGGAG
>CALDMI010000400.1 GCA_937914815.1 uncultured Clostridia bacterium | reverse complement strand
GCGATAAACTGGGTGCTTGAGGATAACCCGGGTCTCCGCCTCGCGGAGTTCAACGAGAACGGCTTTGACGACGAAAAATAATCCCGGCACCGCCGGGGGAATGCCCGTGAAAACCGTACACGGGTACAGGTGATACTATGAGAATGAGAAAAAAGAAGAACTCCGCCGCGCGCCTTTGCGGCGTGTCCGCCTATCTTCTGAATATGCCGACGGAACCCTACAGAGAGCCGCAGGGCGTTTTCGGAGATTTTGACAAAACCTACCTTGAGATAGGGGCGGGGAAGGGCGGCTTTGCCTGTGACATGGCGCGGCTGAACCCCCGCGCCGCATATTTTGCCATGGAGCGCGTCGCAGACTGCGTTCTCCTCGCGGCAGAGCTCGCCTCCCGCCGCGCCGCCGAGAGACCGGATAATCTCCGGTTTATGAACGGCAGGGCAGAGGAGCTCGCGCTCTGGTTTGCCCCCGGGACGGTCGATAAGATTTTCCTGAATTTCTCCGACCCGTGGCAGAAAAAGGGGTATGCGAAGCGCAGGCTCACCTACCGCGACTACCTCTCACTTTACTTTACGCTTCTCCGCGACGGCGGGAGCCTTACCTTCAAGACGGATAATCTACCCCTCTTTGAGTTCACACTCGCGGAGTGCGCGGAGGTGGGCTTGACTCCGGATATCGTCACATACGACCTCCATTCCTCCCCGTATGCCGAGGGGAATGTCATGACCGAGTATGAGCGGAATTTTACCGAACAGGGCATGAAGATAAACATGCTCCGAGTGACAAAGCCCGCGGGATATATGCCGCCCATGCCGGAGGATATGTTCGGCGCAAAACGGAGACAGAGTGAAATCGAAAAGAAACGGAAAACGGCGAAAAAAGGCTGAAAACACCAGATTTTGTAAACTTTAATTGACATATCGAGCAATAACCGCGGTGCGGAATTACTGCCTCGCGGAGAAAGGAGCTGCCTGTATGCCGGGTATACACGAGGGTCACCGCGACAGAATGAGAGAGAAATTCCGGGATTTCGGTCCCGGCGTTTTCCATGACCATGAGCTCCTTGAAATGCTTCTTTACAGCGTCATACCGCTCCGCGATACGAACCCGATTGCAAAGCAGCTTATCTCGGAACTCGGCGGGCTCCGCTCTGTGCTCGAGTGCGGAAGAGAGCGGCTTATGCAGGTGCCGGGAGTGGGGAAGCGCGTCGCGGAATTTCTCACCGACTGCGGGCGGGTTGCCGCGGCAATGTCCGGCGACTACATACGCCCGCTCCCGCTGTCAGAGCCGTTTGATGATTACGACGCCCTCGGGCGCAATATTGCCGCGTCGCTTGCCGACTGTCACGAGTATTGCGTATATCTGCTCCTCTTTGACAATTCGATGCGTCTGCTTGACATCAATATAATGAACAGGTGCGACTTCGGCTCTGCCGCAATTCACCCGTCCGCCTTTGCTGACGCGGCTGTCCGCGCGGGCGCTGCCGCCGCTGTCATAGCGCATACTCATCCGTACGGTCCGACATTCCCGAGCGACTCTGACAGAGAGTCGAACAACGCGGTCGCGGGTGCGCTCTTCGGTATCGGTGTCACCCTTGTCGAGCACTATATAATCTCCGGTGGAGAATATGTCGGAATGATATATCATCTCTCCGAGTTCGGGAAGAAAAAGAGCCGCTCCACCCTCTGCGCAAACGACGAAAAACTGATACACGATATGCTCGTACACCCGACCCCGTGTACCGATATTACCCTCAGTCACCCGTACGTTCTCCGTGCGCTCCTGTATGTCATGAGCCCGGAGGCGGCGTCATTCGCCGCAGAGCGGGTGTCGCTCGCAATGCCGCGCCTTACCGACCTTGTCTTCGGCGACATGTACACGCTTGAGGAGCTGATAGGGCTCCGTGCCGCCGTTTATCTCCGTCTCCTGCCGGCTCTTCGTTCGCGCTCGCTCGGCGAGGGCTTCCGCTTCGGCGTCCGGCACAGCGAGGAGGAAATAAAGAAATATCTTGTTTCGGTATTTTTCGGCGAGAGTGAGGAGCGCGTCTGCGCCATGCTTTACGACGGTCAGGACAGGGTGATGAGCCGTCACGGCGTCGGCGAGGGAATAGTGAACTCCTCGGTGATACTCGCCAGAAAGCTCGTCGAAATCTGCCGCACCCGCCGCGCCGCCGGGGTAGTCATAGCGCATAATCACCCGAACGGAAAGACCGAGCCGTCGGATGCCGATATCACGACGACCGGGAGGCTCATTGACCTGCTCGCAACCTGCGGCACAAAGCTCATTGCACATTATGTCGTCGCCGGCGACAGCATAAAGAAGATAAACCTGCCGGAAAGATAAACCGCCGGTAAACCCGCGACAACCCACAGCTGCACAGCCGGTAATCAGACAGAGAACCGGTGCAGAACCGACACAGCCCCCGAGCAATTTTATATCAGCCGTCACGACACGACCCGCCACATGCGGCGCCGTCGCCGCGGCGGTTTTTTCTTTTTGTTCCGACTTTTTCCGTTCTGCACAAATCGTCCGGCATATAGTGCGGGGCAGAATACATGACCTTTGGCTCTTCTGCACAAAATAAAAGTTTGATAAAAATTTTGATTACCCCTTGACAAATTTATTTTTTCCATTATAATATTATAATGCATTATAATTGCTTATACTATGGGGATTTTGTGCTCTTTTTATGGGTAAAAAGGGATTTTTTACCTGAAAAGCCCCCATATTTCAGCCTTTTTCTGTGATTTCCGACTTTCTCCGGATTTTGCGTTCTCCGTTTTACCGGCGCACCGTCGCGCCGTGGAGAGCGCCGCAATGCGGAGGATCGGCGCCGGGAGATATTTT
>CALDMI010000399.1 GCA_937914815.1 uncultured Clostridia bacterium | reverse complement strand
ATTATAAGTCTCTGCCACGCGGGCTTTTTCCCGAATGAGTCCGGGTCATCCGACTCCCCGTCCTCGCCCGCCATAGCGACGTATCCGCCTATTGGCAGAGCCGAGAGAGAGTATCTTATACCCGTCTTTTTTGATACACGGGTGAGGATGCGTGGTCCCATACCTACGGAAAACTCCTCTATCTTCACCTTGAAGAGACGGGCGAAAAAGTAATGCCCGCCCTCGTGTATCAGTATAAGAAAACCGAACACGAGAATTGCTATTATTATTGTGAGAACGGTATTCAAGCTCCTGCCTCCGCTATCTTTACTCTTTCCTCCGCTATCCGTCTTGCCTCTCTGTCGGAGGATATTATATCCGTAAGCGTCGTATACGCCCGCGCGTATGTCATTGCCTCCGCTGTCGAAATAACTATGTCGGAAATGTCGGAAAACGTAATTTTACCGTCAAGAAAAGCCGAGACTGCGACCTCGTCCGCCGCGTTTACCACCGCGGGAACCGCGCCGCCGAGCGAATACGCCCGCTTTGCAAGTCCGAGGAGGGGGAACGCCTCGCTGTCCGGGGGGAAGAAGGTCATCTTACCGACGCGGAAGAGGTCAAGCTCCTCCGTAACTCCCGGTTCTATATCCGGATAATCAACCGCGTACTGTACGCAGGAGCGCATATCCGGAACCGACATCTCGCCTATAACGGTGTTATCAATATATTCCACTGCGGAGTGAAGTATACTCTCACGGTGGACGACAACCTCAATACGCTCCGCAGGGACGGAGAAGAGGTGCGCCGCCTCTATTATCTCAAAGCCCTTATTCATCATGGTGGCGGAGTCTACGGTTATCTTCTTCCCCATTTTCCATGTCGGGTGCGAGAGGGTTTCCGAAAGGGTCACGGATTTCAGCTCTTCCCTTGTTCTCCCGAAGAACGGGCCGCCGGAGGCGGTCAGGATAAGCCGCCGGACATCCCCGGGGCTGTGCCCCGAGAGAGAGCGGAATATCGCCGAGTGCTCGCTGTCCACCGGTATGAGCTCTGTCCCCGTCTCGCGCACGCGGGACATGACTATGTCCCCCGCGATAACAAGCGACTCCTTATTAGCGAGGGCGAGGCGGCGCCCGGCGGCTATCGTCGCGAGGGTCGGGCGAAGCCCTGCCTCGCCGAGTATCGCATTTACTACCGTCACGGCGGAGGTAAGATTTATACCCTCCTCTATTTCGTCCTCCCCCGAAAGAACCTTTACATCGGTATCGGAAAGGCGGGCGCGGAGGTCGGATGCGGCGGCGGGGTCCGCAATGGCGGCATAGCGCACGCCGAACTCACGGCAGAGCCGCTCTGTCTCGGGAACATTTTTTCCCGCGGCTATAAAGTCAACGCGGTAGCCGCGGCGGCGAGCGACATCGAGCGCCTGTCTGCCGACAGAGCCGGTCGCGCCGAGGACGGCTACGGTCTTTCTGTTTTCACTAATCATCGTTTTCTCTATTTTTCTTAAAAACGCCGCACATTATGCTGTACGGCGATGTCTTATCATGAGAACGGAGGCACGGCGATGCAGATAATCATGAGCATACATGAGACCGCCATAACAGAATCGAAGCGGTCAAGCACGCCGCCGTGTCCCGGGAAAATCTTCCCGTAATCCTTTACTCCGTGCTCTCTTTTCAGAAGAGACGCAACAAGGTCGCCTATCTGCGAGACGACGGAGAGGAGGAGACCCGAGACGGCAAGAATCGGATAATTCGCCGTTGCGCCGAAGAAATGCGCCATCAGAAATCCGTAAAGCACGAACGCCGCAGTGGCAAACACTACGCCGCCGAGAGATCCCTCTACGGTCTTTTTCGGGCTG
>CALDMI010000398.1 GCA_937914815.1 uncultured Clostridia bacterium | reverse complement strand
CCGCGTCGGCTCTGCCGGGGCGCTCTCGATGAAGATAAAGGTGCGCGACCTCGTGCTCGGCATGGGGGCATGCACAAACTCAAACTTCCAGTCGCAGTACGGCGTGGACGGCAACTTTGCCCCAATTGCCGACTGGTCGCTCCTCTCCGCGGCGGCGGAGGAAGCAGGAAAACTCGGCGTTCATTACGAGGTCGGAAATCTCCTCTCCTCCGATGTATTCTATAACGCGGACCCGGAGTTCAACAACAAGTGGATAAAGCTCGGCGTTCTCGCGGTCGAGATGGAGGCGGCGGCGCTCTATATGAACGCGGCGTACCTCGGCGGTCGCGCACTCGCGATATGCACTATCTCTGACCACATTCTGACGGGCGAGGCGCTGGACTCCGACGCGCGGCAGAACTCCTTTACCGATATGATGAAGGTCGCGCTCGAGGTAGCTGTAAGGGCAGAAAATCTCTGATACGGCGCAAAAATGTAAATATATGTTGTCATGCGGCAGCAAAAAGAGAAAAAGCGAGACTTTCCGCATGACGGATAACGGAGGCTTTGATACATGAAAAGAGTATTTCTTATAGTACTTGACTCACTCGGCGTCGGATACGAGCCGGACGCCAAAGACTTCGGCGATGTTGGTGCCAATACCTTAAAGAGGATAAGCGGCTCCGACAAATTCGACATACCGAACCTCATATCCGCGGGTATCGGAAGAATGGACGGGGTGGACTATCTGCCGGTGCCGGATGACGGCGGGTATGCCGCGGTCGGGAGACTGCGCGAGATGTCGCGCGGGAAAGACACGACTGTCGGTCACTGGGAGATAGCGGGCATTGTTTCGGAGCGCCCGTTCCCCACCTATCCGCACGGTTTCCCGGAGTCTCTTCTTGAAGAGTTCTCGCGCGAATGTGGGCGCGGCGTACTCTGCAATCTTCCCTACTCCGGCACCGATGTCATACGCGACTACGGCGAGGAGCACATGAAGACCGGAAAGCTGATAGTCTACACCTCGGCGGACAGCGTCTTTCAGATAGCGGCGCACGAGGAGATCGTGCCGCCGGAGGAACTGTACAATTACTGCCGGATAGCGCGGCGCCTCCTCACCGGGGAGAACGCCGTCGGCAGAGTTATTGCCCGCCCGTTTATCGGCACTCCGGGCAATTTCACAAGGACGGCGAACCGCCACGACTTCTCTCTTGAGCCGACGGGGGTCACCATGCTCGACTCGGTCAAGGCTGCCGGCGGAGACGTCATAGCCGTCGGAAAGATTACCGACATATACGCGGGAAAAGGAATTACCCGCTCGATATTCACGCACTCGAACGCCGAGGGAATGGAGGTCACCCTCTCGCTCCTCGACGAGGACTTTCACGGGCTCGCGTTCACGAACCTTGTCGACTTCGACATGCTCTACGGTCACAGACAGGACGTCGACGGGTATGCCGCGGCGCTCACCCGCTTTGACACATGGCTCCCGTACTTCCGCGCGAAGATGCGCCCGGACGACGCGCTGATAATCTGTGCCGACCACGGATGTGACCCCGGAGACGACTCTACCGACCACACGCGCGAGTACATCCCCATGATAGCGATGGGTGAGAAGATAAAGGCTGCCAACATAGGCACGCGCACCGGATTCTCCGACATCGGGGCGACGGTGTGCGACCTGCTCGGCGTCCCGTATCTGCCCGTGCCCGGTTGTTCGTTTGCGCGGCTGATATTAAAATAAATTTCCCTTAACTCAAACAAATTCCCCTTTAATGGGATAAAATTTTCGCGGTCTTATCGGGTCTGTAAAACAAAAATATTCCGAAAGGAGAGCTGATATGCAGGACAGCGACATCCGCGCGCTCGCCGATTTGGCGATCTCGGCGCGGGAAAAATCCTACTCGCCCTACTCCGGCTTTCGCGTCGGGGCGGCGCTCCTCTGCCGGGGGGGCAAAATCTACACAGGTGCCAATATTGAAAACGCGGCGTACACCCCCACGGTGTGCGCGGAGCGGGTCGCCTTTTTCAAGGCTGTAAACGACGGGGAGCGCGAATTTATCGCCGTTGCCGTCGCGGGCGGCGCGGAGAGCGGCGCGCCGAAGGACTTCTTTCCCCCCTGTGGCGTCTGCCGTCAGGTGATGGCGGAATTCTGCAGCGAGGACTTCAAAATAATAATGGCGGCAGAGGGAAAGACGCGGGTCTACACCCTCGGGGAGCTGCTCCCCGCAAATTTCGGAAAGGAATTTATGGACGGCAAAAATGAGAATGTATGATATTATAACGAAGAAAAAGCACGGCGAGGAGCTCACCGACGGTGAAATCCGTTTCTTCGTTGACGGCTACACAAAGGGGGAGATACCCGACTATCAGGCGTCTGCCCTGCTTATGGCTATATGCCTTCGCGACATGAGCGACCGGGAGACCGCGACGCTCACGGACGCGATGTCCCGCTCCGGCGAGATGCTTGACCTCTCGGAGTTCGGCACTCTATCTGTCGACAAGCACTCGACAGGCGGGGTCGGAGACAAGACCACGATGATTGTCGCGCCCATCGTCGCGGCGGCGGGCGCGAAGGTCGCGAAGATGAGCGGTCGCGGGCTCGGACACACGGGAGGCACG
>CALDMI010000397.1 GCA_937914815.1 uncultured Clostridia bacterium | reverse complement strand
AAATCAGGCAAAGGAAACCCCGAAGGACGAGTAAAATCTTCCGCTTCGGGCTTCATGATAACTCCCGGGCGGGGCGCGGTATTCCGTCGCTCCCGCCCTTTGATTTTTTTGAAAAGGCGGGTGGCGTGTATGAAAAAACATGATTTTCGCGTGATAGGTTGGACCTTTGCCGGGGACAGGAAATACCCGGATATGTACGGGACCTACCCGAGATACCGCGCGCGGGCGGCGGTTGTCAGGGCTATACGCGCCGGGGGCTTCGTTTTCGGCGGAGACTGGCACGGCGAGGGACTTGGCGTTCCGGTTTTTTCGAGCGGGGAGAAGCTCCTGATGTCCGCCCGCGCATGGGGCGATGTGATGGCACAGGCGTGGGACAGCGATTATCCGGAGCCCCGCGGGTATATTCATTACTACGATGACAGCATGGTAAAGTCGAAATACCCGGACGCGTCGCGAGACGGCGTCGCGGTACGGCTCGCCCGTCGGGAGGAGAGAATATATCCGAAAGCACTTTTGTCATTCCCGGACGGGCAGAAGACCCGGAGCGACTTTGACGGAAAACTGCACGACGAGCGACAGGGAAGAGAGGCGGCGGTAATCCGCAAAACAGAGGAAAAATACGGCGACACGGCAAAGCTTTTTCTTGACCCTATGGCGTACTGTCAGGTAATATCGCGGGAGAAGAGATACCTTGTTCTTCCGGGGGCGTGTGCCGCCGGGGAGATAAATGTCGGGGATAACGTTCTCCTCTCGGTATCGGATGACCCGCTTGAGTGCTCGCTCTGCCGGGTTGAGAGCCGGGAGAGCTATCCGGACGCCGCGTCGCTCGTCGGTGCTGTCCCGCCGCGGCATCTCGGCATGACCGGCGTCGGCAGACGGGAGAGGGAGAAACTTATCTGCAAGGAGGTTTCCGACTGCGCCGCTTGCGGCGGGCTTGACAATTGCGGCACACTCCACGGTCGCGACGGTATCACCGCTTGCGGCGCTTACGCCGACTTCGGTAATATCGCCGGGGGCGATACAGAGGGGCACGGGCTCCTTGCACTCAAAATTTCGGTTCTGAAAGAGAGCATTGAGCCGGACGAAGAAGACGAGGAAGATATGAGCTTTGAGGAGTTTCTCCGCGGGCTCGGAATAGAGCCGAAATAAGAAAAAAGACCGCCGCGGCGGTCTTTTTTCAGTGAGCAATGAGGAATTAGCAATGAGCAATTAATGCAATTGCAAACGGGTTGAATAGGAGCCTTGACAAACGGCGAAAAATATGATAAAATAAAGTACACTTTAGATTATCCTAAAAACGGAGGCTGATATGGCATATATTACCCGTGAATTAGAGCGGAAATTCCTGAAAATGAACGGATTTTTCAAGGCGATTCTTGTAACCGGGGCAAGGCAGGTCGGTAAAACGACGATGCTTAAACACCTCTCGGAGGGAACTGACAGAACTTATGTTTCTCTGGACAACGCTATGGCGCGGGAGCTTGCGAAGAGCGACCCCGTATTGTTCTTTCAGACCTATAAGCCGCCTGTTCTTATAGACGAGGTGCAGAAGGCGCCAGAACTTTTTGAGCAGATCAAAATCATTTGTGACGAAACCGATGAGAGGGGGCTTATATGGCTGACGGGCTCTCAACAGTACGGAATGATGAAGATAGTGCGTGAAACTCTCGCGGGCAGAGTAGGTATTCTCGAGCTTTACAGTCTCTCGCAGAGAGAGAAGAACGGTATTGCTTTTGAGGAAGAGCTCGATTTTTCACTTGAAACACTGAAGGCAAGACAACGCCGGGTACCGAAAAATGATGTTGAAAAAGTTTTCAGACACATCTGGGAGGGCGGTATGCCGCAGGTGCTGGGCGTCGACGGCGAGCTCCGCGGAGAGTATTTCAATTCCTATATAGACACCTATCTTATGCGCGATGTAGCCGAGGCGGGCGGCATTACCGATACGATCCGTTTCAGAAAATTTCTTTCCGGCTGTGCCGCCCTCACATCGGAGCAGGTCAATTACGCCACCCTCGCGGAGTCGGCGGACATCTCACAGCCCACCGCAAGGGATTGGCTGCGTATTCTTGAGGGCTTGCGCATTGTATATCTGCTTCAGCCGTATTCAAACAATGCGCTCAAGAGACTTACAAAAACACCGAAGCTCTATTTCTGCGATACTGGACTTTGCGCATATCTTTCAATGTGGCTGACGCCGGAGGTTCTGCAGATGGGCGCGGCGAGCGGACATTTTTATGAGAACTATGTGGTAATGGAGCTTGTAAAGAACTACGCCTACGCGAAGGACAAGGTGAATCTTACCTATTATCGCGACTCAAATGCCAAAGAGATAGATGTTTTTGTAGAGGAAAACGGTATCATTCACCCGCTCGAAATCAAGAAATCCGCCGCTCCTGATAAGCGCGAGGTCAAAAAATATTCTGTGCTTGACAATGCTGCGCTCGAACGGGGAAACGGCGGCATCGTCTGCATGTGTGAAGAGCCCATACCGATTGATGATAAAGACTGCTTTATCCCGAGCAACCTTATATAAAATGAGCAATTAGCAATGAGCAATGGGGCGGGGAGTTATTTGCGGAGGGTTGACATGAGCTCATCGCGGTTTTCCTGCGGGGTGGTCGTCGGTCTGCCGAGGTCTTTGCGGGAGCCCGGGGCAGTGCGGATAACGAGCGCCGCGCCCGGCGTCTCCTTGATTTTCCGCATAGCGGCGTGCAGCTCCTCCGGGGTTTTTGCCGTCAGGACGGGAGAGAAGCCCGCGGCGCGGAGAACGGCGGGTATATCGAGGGTCGCGGAGCAGGTCGGCTGTCCGCCGACGGACTCATGCTGTCGGTTGTCGTTTACAATATAGCGGAAATTTTCCGGTATGTCTGCGCCGATGACACCGGCGGCGCCCATGTGCATGATAAACGAGCCGTCGCCGTCAATGCAGAACACCCGACGATCGGTCCCGATTGCTATTCCGTAGGCTATCGAGGAGGTGTGACCCATTGAGCCGACGGTGAGAAAATCTCTGCCGTGCCCCTCGCCCCGCGCCTCCCGGAGCTCGAATATTTCGCGCGAGGTTTTACCGGTCGTAGAGACTATTATGTCGTTCTCCGCGGTCTCGTCAAGTATTACGGAGAGCGCCTCCTCGCGCTTCATTGTATAGGGTGACGCTTCTGCTTTCAGCGCATATGGGGTAAATGTACCCTTTCTCACTATAAGAGCGAACGGGCGGGAGAACTCGTG
>CALDMI010000396.1 GCA_937914815.1 uncultured Clostridia bacterium | reverse complement strand
ACCCCGGGGCAAAGACCGTCTTTATCGGTCCATGCGTTGCAAAAAAAGACGAGGCGGAGCATTACGCCGGGATTGTCGACGGCGTCCTCACGTTTGAGGAGCTGACCGAGTGGCTGAAAAAGGAGGGCGTCGCCCTCACCCCGGATATGGATACGACCGAGGAGAGCCGCGCGCGCTTCTTCCCGACCACCGGGGGAATACTCAAAACAATGGCACAGGATGCGCCGGGATATACCTATATGGCGATAGACGGCGTGGATAACTGCATTGCGGCGCTGCGCGATATCGAGAGCGGGAACGTACACAGGTGCTTTATCGAGATGTCCGCCTGTATCGGCAGCTGCGTCGGCGGTCCGGTAATGGAGAAATACCACCGCTCGCCGGTCGCGGATTACAGTGCCGTCGCCTCCTACGTCGGAAATAAGGATTTCCCGGTAACACAGCCGGAGGAGGTCGAGATACACAAGTCGTTTGACCCGATAGAGCTCCGCAACACCCCGCCCGGAGAGGACGAGATACGCGAGATACTCAAGAAAATGGGCAAAACCCGTCCGGAGGATGAGCTGAACTGCGGCTCCTGCGGATACGACACCTGCCGCGAAAAGGCGATAGCTATCTATCACGGCAAGGCGGAGATCTCGATGTGCCTGCCCTACCTTAAAGAAAAGGCGGAGAGCTTCTCCGACTGCATAGTCAACAATACCCCGAACGGGCTGATAGTCGTAAACGACGCCCTTGAGGTTCAGCAGATAAACGCTGCGGCGAGGAAGATAATGAACATCCGCTACCAGTCGGATGTCCTCGGCGAGCAGGTTGTAAGAATCCTTGACCCACAGCCGTTCATGAAGGTCCTTGAAACCAAGCGCAGTCTGCGCGACAAGCGCACATATCTTGCCGAGTACGGAAAATATGTCGAGCAGACGATAGTCTACGATACCGTATATCACATGCTTGTCTGCATAATGCGCGACGTCACGGACGAGGAGTCGGAGAGGGAGAAAAAAGAGAACATCAGCCGTCAGACCGTCGAGATAGCCGATAAGGTCGTTGATAAGCAGATGCGCATAGTTCAGGAGATAGCCTCCCTCCTCGGCGAGACCGCGGCGGAGACAAAGATAGCCCTCACAAAGCTTAAGGAGAGCATATCCGATGAATGACCTTTGCGCAGATATAGGCTACAGGAGTATAAATCACGACGGAGAGCAGCTCTGCGGGGACCATGTCGATGTCGTCGACAGGGGAGAAAACTCAACCGTTATCGTCCTTGCCGACGGGCTCGGCAGCGGGGTAAAGGCGAGTATTCTCTCGACCCTGACGAGTAAGATAATATCAACGATGATGTCAGAGGGGCTGACCCTCTCGGATTGCGTCGAGACGATAGCACAGACCCTGCCGATATGCTCGGTGCGCGGCGTCGCATATTCGACCTTTACGATAATGCACCTTGTCGATAACCGGGAAATGGAGCTTATCCAGTATGATAACCCGATGACCGTGCTTATCCGCGACGGGAAGAATTACGACTATCCGAAAACCGAGATGAACATCTGCGGCAAAAAGATATATCAGTCGGTTATAAAACTGTGCGAGGACGACGTTTTCATATCCATGAGCGACGGATGCCCGCACGCCGGTATAGGTCTTGCCTATAACTTCGGCTGGAAGCGCGAGGATATAATAGCCTTCATGGAGGCGAACTGCGCCGGAGGTTATACTGCAAAGACGCTCTCCACAATACTGATAGACGAGGTGAACAGGCTCTACGGCGGAAAGCCGGGAGACGACGCCACCGCCTGTGTCGTGAAAATACGGCGCCGCGTCCCTATGAACCTGCTCTTCGGTCCGCCGAGAAACCCCGACGACTGCGACCGCATGATGTCTCTCTTCTTCTCAAAGGAGGGAAAGCACATAATATGCGGCGGTACAACCTCGTCCATAGCGGCAAAATCCCTCGGAAAACCGCTTCGCGCATCGCTGAATTTCGTGCGCTCGGATGTCCCGCCGATAGCCGAGATAGAGGGCGTCGATCTCGTGACAGAGGGCGTTATAACCGTAAATAAGGTCGTCGAGTACGCGCATGACGCGCTCGGAGAGAACAAATTCTACGAAAAATGGAGCTTCGGCAGGGACGGCGCGTCTCTTATATGCCGCATGCTCTTTGAAGAGGCGACGGATATAAACTTCTATGTCGGGCGGGCGATAAACCCCGCGCACCAGAACCCGGAGCTGCCTATAAACTTCAATATAAAAATGAACCTTGTCGAGGAGCTTTCAGCATGCCTTCGGCAGATGGGTAAAAAAATTAAGGTCAGTTATTTCTGACGGAGGAAAGAAAAAAGAAAATGGACGCAAAGCTCAGAAAATTCGACACAAAGGTACAGCATCTTAAATATAAGGTGCTCCGCGAGGTAGCGCGTGAGGCGTGGGCGGGCAGACTTGCCGAGACGGCGATAGATATCCCGAAGACGATAGTCCCGGGTAAGGTCCCGACAATGCGTTGCTGTGTTTACAAGGAGCGCGCAATACTGGCAGAGCGCGTGAAGATTGCTATGGGCGGCATGAAGGATAACCCGAATGTCATAGAGGTTATCGATATAGCCTGTGACGAGTGCCCGATGGGCGGCTATGAAGTGACCTCCTCCTGCCGCGGCTGTCTTGCCCACAGATGCGAGGATGTCTGCCGCTTCGGCGCTATAACCTTTGACGAGCAGCATGTCGCACATATCGATAAATCAAAGTGTAAGGAGTGCGGCGCCTGCTCCAAGGTCTGCCCCTACAGCGCGATAAGAAATTACCGCCGCCCCTGCGAGTCGGCATGTAAGGTAAAGGCTATCTACATGGGCGAAGACAAGCAGGCGTGTATCGATAACGATAAGTGCATATCCTGCGGCGCCTGCGTCTATCAGTGCCCGTTCGGCGCGATAACCGATAAGTCGTTTATCCTCGATGTCATAAAGTATCTTAAAGAGAGCGAGGAAAAGGGAACAAAGGTTTATGCCATTGTCGCCCCGTCAATTTCCAGCCAGTTCAGTTATGCGAAGCTCGGGCAGGTGGTGACCGGACTCAAAAAGCTCGGGTTCCACACGGTGGTAGAGGCTGCGCTCGGCGCCGACATGGTCGCACAGTCGGAGGCGCGGGAGCTCGCCGAGAAGGGATTCCTGACTTCCTCCTGCTGCCCGGCGTTCGTCTCCTTCATAGAGAAGAACTTCCCGGCGCTGAAACCGCTTGTGTCGCATAACCTCTCTCCCATGGGCGCAATATGCAAGTACATAAAGGACCATGAGCCGGATGCAAAGACGGTGTTCATAGGACCCTGCACGGCGAAGAAAATGGAGATATCCCGCCCGGAGGTAAAGCCGTATGTCGATGTCGCCATGACATTCGAGGAGCTTCAGGCGCTCTTCGACTCCCGCGACCTTGATATAACGACGCTTGAGGAGGGCGTGCTTGATAACGCCTCCTACTTCGGAAGAATCTTCGCGCGCAGCGGCGGACTTTCGGACGCCGTGGCAGAGGCTCTGAAGGAGCAGGATATCGACTTTATAGTGAAGCCCTGCGCCTGCAACGGCATCGAGGAGTGCAAGATTGCGCTTCTTCAGAAGAAAATGGGTAAGCTTGATGCAAACTTCATTGAGGGCATGGCATGTATCGGCGGCTGTATCGGCGGCGCCGGATGTCTCACTCACGGTGAGAAGAATAAGGCAGAGGTCGATAAATACGGTAAGGAAGCCCTTGAAAAGACCATAGCAGACGCAGTCTCCGTCCTGAAATAAACAGAAAAAACCAAAAAACCACATATGAAAAGCGCCTCCGCAGAAGCCTGTCTCCTGCGGAGGCGTGTTGCCTTTTGTAAAATAATATCCGTTAAACGGGCATCAGCGGCTCTTCCGCTCAACCTCACACTTTATATACCGTGCGGTCTTTGCGGCGAGGGCGGCGAGCGCGGGGAGCAGCTCACGCGGGTAATTCTTTGATGCGGCGTCCGCTTCGAGCGTTATGTCGCCTTTGTATCCGATAGCGGCGAGCGCGTCGGTAACCGCCCCGAAATCTATTGCCATAGTGTACGGCAGGGCGTGGCTGTCGGCTATCTTGTCATTGTCATGAACATGCAGGCAGGAGAGCTTT
>CALDMI010000395.1 GCA_937914815.1 uncultured Clostridia bacterium | reverse complement strand
TTAGTGAACGCCCGGTCTGCGGCGTCGAAGTTCTCCTTTGCCGCGTTGTAAGGCTTTACGCACGCGCGATAAGCGTTCAGCGCGAGCTTTATCTGCTGTCCGGCGCGGGCTATTGCGGCGCGGCACTCCTTTGTATTCATCGGCTTTTTCATAGCCACATCTTCAGAAACACGGGTTGCATCCATAGAAAACCAGCTTTCTCCGCGCGGGCGCGGCAGTATTTTGGTATTTTCGTAATACTGTAAGTATTATATCAAAAGGTCACCTCCCGCGTCAAGGGGTTTCGGATTTTTTCGAAAAAAATGCGCCTGCGGCGGGATTTTCCCGATTTCGCGGTGCGGCGCGATATTCCGTTCGCGGCGCGCTTTTTGTTGAACAGGCGAAAATGAGATTTTTTCGATGAGTGAAAAATGGTGTTTATCAAAGAAAATTTTCGCATAAAGTGCGGATTTCCGGAATTTTTGCGCGAAAAAATTTCAAGCGTGGTATTTTACGGCGAAAAAGCGCGAAAAAAGAAAGCCCGGTAAATGCCGGGCAAAAAGGGCTGAAAAGTCGCAAAAAAGCGGTCACCAAAGCCCGCTGTGGGGCAAAAGCAACCGCTTTTCTTTCAAAAAGTCGTATCTACGGTATCCGCAGACGGCGGGGATATGGTCAGCCTATGACGCTTATATCATACCTCGACCACGTCCGTATATTCTCCGCCGTATATGTCGTGTCCTTGAGGAGGGCGAGGAGCGTTGTGCCGTTACCCTCGGTTTTTGTAAGGACTGTACTGCCCTGCGGGACGGCAGACCAGACGGTGACATATCCGTCCGGAAGAATGATACTCTCTATCGCGCTGTTCTCTATCGCCGCAGATGAGAGAGTGAGCATCTGGATATTCCCGCCGAAGTCAACGGTGCGTAGCGATGTGCAACCGTAGAAGGTCCCGGCGCTCAATTCAAGGGTCATGGAGGAGAAGGTCACCTTCGTCAGCGTGTCACAGCCGCGGAAAGCACCGACGCCGCCGTCATCTCTCGCGGCACCTATATAGGTTACATTCTTTTCGTCGACCGTCGCGGGAACGGTTATCTCTGTCGCAGTGCCTATATAGCGGATAAGCGAGATATTATAGGGTCCGCCGCTAAGGTTGTCCTGACGGAATATCAGCCCGTCATCCGTTATTATCACATTCGTATAATAGAAGGCGTTTCCGGTATTTGCGGGAGCGTTCGTCGGCTGTCCCTCGATGTAGATTTCCATTGAGTCCGTATAAGAATTGAAGTTATTCTTGCCGAAGTCTGTAACGCTCGCGGGGATTATGAGTATTCTTGCGTTGCCTGTCTCTGCGAGCGCTGAGTCAACAATTCTCGTCGTACCCTCGCGCATGCGGGCTACTCTTCCGGCGTCGGGCGCGAAGCCGGTCACGGTCGTGCCGATGTACATATACGCGCCGTCGGCTGTGCCGCGGTAGAGGGTATTTGCGAACATCTCATATGTGAGAGTCGCTGTGCCTTCATAATTGAAGTTTTTAAGAGATGTGCAGTTTTTGAAGAGGTCGCTGTCAAAGCCCGTGACAGTCGCGGGCACGGTAATTCCGGTTATATTGCGGAGATTATCAAGGGCGCCGGGGCGGATTTCGGTTACCGGCTTTCCGTCGCAGGTATCGGGGATAACAAGCACGGTATCGGAGCCGTTATATTTTATGAATTTCACTCCCGTCTTACCTATGACGAACTCATAGTCGCCGACCGTCACCGGCTTTCCGCCGTAGGAGAAGTTATCGGCTATCTGCGGGGCGAAGCCCTCGGGTTTCTTCTCAACATAGGTATACACAAGACGGTTTCTCGCCGCCTCCGGCATATTGCCGTCACAGCCGAACGCCCAGGAGCCGACGGTCACAAGGCTCTCCGGCAGGAGGATATCGGAGGTCACCGGGATATTGTAAAATGCATTTGTTCCTATTGTCTCGAGCCCATCCGGGAGGGTCAGAGAGGTAATGGCGGTGCCGGAGAAAGCATAACCTCCTATTGTGCGGAGGGTCGAGGGAAGGGTTATTTCGGTTATTCCGAGCCCGCAGAACGCGTAGTCGCCTATCGTCTCGAGCCCCTCGGGCAGGGTTATTGCGGTTATCTTTGTATCAAAGAAAGCGTTTGCCCCTATTGTACGAAGAGATGCGGAGAGGGTTATCGACGCGAGGTCGGAATACTTGAACGCTCCCTCTGCTATACTTTCGACGCTGTCCGGGAGTGCAAGCGTTGTTATCTTCGAGCTTAAGAACGCATAATCGCCTATTTCGCGGAGCGAGGACGGGAGAGTCAGCTTCTTGAAGTCGGTTTCATAGAATGCATAGGCTCCTATCACCTCGACGCTGTCGGGGATTACGAAGTTTTTAAGGTTTGTGCACCTCTCGAATGAGTTCTCGCCTATCTCGCGAAGGTCGGAGGGGAGGGTTATCGAGACGCCGTCAAGATTTGAGAAATTATGTTTTCCGATGGTGGAGCCCTCGCCGATTGTGATGGTCTTTACTCTGCTTATATCGCCGAGAGAGTACTCACCGAGCTTTACGTTCTTGCCTATTGTGAGCGTCCCGCTCAGAACAAGCTTATCCGTACTGTATCCGTCGCCGAGTGCCCTGTCGGCGAGCTCTGCGCCGTCGGGAATAACGAGGTTCTTTACAACTATTCCCTTATCCGCATATGTGCGAGAGTCGAAAGCGCCCCTGCCTATTTTTATATCGGTTCCGAGGAAGGTTATAGATTCAAGGCACCTGAAATCAAGCGGTGAGCTGTATGGCTTGCATGCGTAGTCGCGCAGTTCACTTACCGCCGCGGGGAATACGAACTCGGTTACAGTATCATCCGTAAGAGCTCTCTGTCCTATGGCATATCTTCCGCCGCGGAAGCTCTCCGGCAGGAGGTAGGTAGCCGAGATAAGTTTGTAGGTGCTGTCATCGCGCACCTCGTTCAAAGGTGCCGAGTAGAGGACGGGAGTGCCGTCCTTTTCTACATAGAAGAGACAATCGCCCTCGGTCACCCACTCACCGACATCGGCAAGCGAGGTGAACTTATATATGTAGCTGAAATCGGTGAGGTCAACCGACTGCGACAGGCAGATTATTTCCTTTGCCGAGCCGCCGCTATAATCGTCGAACGCGTACTTTTCAAGGGAATTTACACCGGCGGGTATCAGGAGGCGGCGGAGACCCCAGCACCATTCAAACGCGAAGTTTGCAACCGTGTAGGACAGTTTTCTGCCCTCTGCCGGGTAGCCGTCCGGAAGAATGAGCTCGGTCATATCGGTCTTCACCCCGGCGTAGCCTATAAGATAGCGGGTAGTTTTGCCCGCGGGGGTCAGGAATACAAACCCGCGCTCATCGGTCACCACCGTCGGCGCCTCTATCGGAGTTTCCGGTAGTTCGGTCTTTACGGGCACATATATGCTCGTTCCGTTCAGGGGTACCGAATTCCCTATATCGACCGAGGAAAGGTTGTAGATTACCTCAAGGGAAATGCAGTTTTTGAAGAGGTACTCGCCGTTATCAATCGATTTTACCGAGGCGGGGAGCGTCACGGTACGGAAATTTGCGCAATGACCGAACGCATCAAAGCCTATGGTTTCAAGAGTGTCCGGAAGAGTAATTCCGAGGAGCATGTAATTATTGTAGAATGTGCCCTGCGGGAGGTCACGCAGAGCGGAAGGCAACTGTACCTCCATAAGCGAGTAGCAATTTGCGAACACCTGCGTACCGAGGGTCACATTCTCGCCGAGGAAGGTGACCTTATTCAGTGCGGTGCAGTAGGCAAACGCGCTGTCCCCGACGCTCGTAACAGAGGCGCCTATTGTAATCTCGCGGAGCGAATAGCAGTATTCAAAGGCGTAATTCGGAATCTCGGTAACTCCCGCGGGGAGATTTATCGCGCGCAGGCTCTTGCTGTTCTGAAATACGCCGCTGCTAAAGGAAGTAAGACTGTTCGGAAGCTCTATCTCCGTCATGTTTTCAAGGCCGTCATTATAGGAACGACCGCCGAGCGATTCAATTCTCTTTACGCCCTCGCCTATTACGACCTTTTCAACCGAGGAGTTAGCGGTTATCGATACCTCCTCGACGCCGGAGACGGTTATCTTCTTGAGTCCCGCAATCTTCCATGCATAGATACTTATCTGCGTCGCACCGGCATTTACCCACGTGGCGTCGGCGGTGAGCTCTGTCAGCGGTTCTCCGTCGACCTTTACATTGACAAAATCAGCCGCGAACGCTTCAAGGAGGCGGTTGTTGAGCACCGCAGAGAGGGTGCCGTCCTTTATATTCGCAATCTCGGCGGTGAATTTATCGTCCGGAGTGCTGCTATAGTTCCAGCTGTCCTTCGCCTCGTTGTTATAACAGGAGGCGTTATTCTTACCGAAGGATATTTCCTTTACCCCTGCCTCGTTTGCATCGCGGATAAACGCGGGGGTGAAGCCCGTGACATTGCTGCCCTCGAATGTATCGGGGAGGGTCATCTCATCGCGCGCCGCGGTCGACACGAGACCGTTTATAACCCAGCTGTAGACTTTATTCGTTTTACCGGTTTCGTCGTATCCGGTATCTTTTTCGAGATAATAGAAGGTGCCGTCGTTATAGACTGTGAAGCCACAGACCGTGCAGGGGTCGCCGTCGTGCCTTCCTATAAGGTCGGGGTTAAAATCCTTGCTTTTCTCGATATTGGTATCCGACCATTTGAGAATATCCGGCGCGAGGCTCATGCCGCAGACGGTGCATACTTTTACATGCCATGTGCTGTTGTATGCCTCCCACTTTGTGGTCTCGTGCTCGCATTTCTTTGAGTATCCGCAGATTTTGCAGACGAGGACGCCGTCGCCGTGCACCTCAAACTCATGTTTTCCGTCCTCGCACATCTGATTTCCCCCGCCGCCGAAGCAGGCGGCAAGAGAGAAAATGCAGAGGAGTACGAGCAGAAAAACGGAAACAAGCACAATAAAACGTTTTCTTCCCTGTTTCATACTTTTTCTCCTTGATATATTAATAATTCATAAAATATCAACTAATATTATATTCTTTGCGCGGCGTATGTCAAGAGAAAAGTCAAAATTATTACATAATTCGGACAAATTGCACCGGTTTTACGCCTATGGGAGAATAATTTTCTCAATGCAAAAAAATCTCGCAAAAGGGGTTGACAAATCGGTCTGCCTCTGTTATAATAGATGTCGTTCAGCACGCTGGTGTGGCTCAATGGCAGAGCAGCTGATTTGTAATCAGCAGGTTGATGGTTCGACTCCGTTCACCAGCTCCACTTGCTAAAAATCAATTTTATATATAAATCATATGGGGGAATTCCCGAGCGGCCAAAGGGGGCAGACTGTAAATCTGTTGTCACTGACTTCGCTGGTCCGAATCCAGCTTCCCCCACCAAAGCCCCAAAGGCGCGAGTCTTTGGGGCTTTACTTATTCACTCTTCACTTTTACCTATTACTTTCACCGCGGGGGCTTTGGGAAGTAATAAGTAATAGTGAAAAGGGAAAAAGTGATAGTTTTGACAAATTAAAAACCGCGTGAAGCGGGAGTGAAGAGTGAAAAAGTGATAAGTAAAAGCCGCGGCGCCGGATTTCCGGTGCCGCGGCTTTTTTATAGGCCGAGATATTCAAGATTCCGCTCTACCGTGCGTCTGCCGCGCCATGCAAAGGCGCGGGAGGAGAACTCCGCCTTATCCATTGCGGCGAGGGTCTCTGTGTCGAGGCGCTCTACCCTGTCGCTGAGGAAAAACTCTATCGGCGTTATCACCGGGCGGCGGTTATAGGGGCAGGCGGTCTGACAGATGTCACAGCCCCAGACGGTATTGTATTTTTTCATAAGGGCTATCTCGTCCTCCGTGAGCTCGCCCTTTTTCTGCGTTATGGCGGAGAGGCAGGTCTCGCCCTTCCCCCGCAAAATCCCGGTCGGACAGGCACGGCGGCAGGCGCCGCAACCCGGGCAGTGGCGAATTTCCTTTTTCGGGGTGGCGCCGAGGTCCTCCGGCGGGATGTCGGTTATCACATCGGCGATAAAGACATAGGAGCCGTATTTTTCATTTATTATAAGTCCGTTTTCCCCGAGAATACCGAGCCCGGCGGAGAGCGCCGCCCCGCGCTCATCAAGTGGGGAATGGTCTCCGTACCCTTTTGAATGTGAGCCGGGGTACTCCTCCGAAAGGAGGGCGCAGAGCCGCCCCGTCACCTCTTTAATTATTATATGGTAGTCGCGCGCGGCGGCATAGAGCGAGAGATTATCCGTCTTGCCGCCGTAGTACGGCAGGAGAAATATTATCACCGAGCGAGGTGTGAAGCTCTCGCGCACCATTATATCGGCGCGGTATTCATGGCAATCCGAATATGAGAGCACGCCGCGGTATTCTATTTTTTCGCTGTCAAAAAAGGCATTAAGTCTTTCGGTCATATGCGCCGCTCACCTCTTCTTTTATCTTTTCACCTATATTAAAGCACTTTTCCGCTCCGCGGTCAAGTAAATTTTCAAATGCACACCTCCCGTGTGCATTTACGGTGCGAATTTATATATATTGCGCGTTGACTTTGGGGGCGCGGAGTGGTATAATTAAGCTGTAAGATTGTTTATTTTACCTATTTTACCGAAAAACACGGAGGCAGGTATGTATGGAAAAAAGAAAATGCGCCGTCGACAGGATTGAGACCGACGGCGAGGGCAGGAAAATTGCCGTGCTTATAGACGACATTACCGAGGCGGAGTACACGCTCGTCGACACTGGGCTTTCTGCGGGGGATGTAGTCGCGCTCACGCTCGAGGGCGGGCGCGCGGTCTCGGCAGAGGTTATACCCGACGAGGGCGAGCAGCGGCGGGAGAGTAACCGCCCCCGCCTCTCGGCACTGTTCGGGCGCGGAAAGGACGGCAAGAAATGAGCCTTATTTCTACACTCAGCAGTATAGTCACGACGGCGGAGACGAGCCAGATAAGCCCGGCAGAGCGCTTCTGGCGATACGGAATATACGGCTATGTCGAGAGTGCGAGTGGCGCGACGGAGAGCGGGATAGTACTGATATTCGCCGCATTCGCGGTGTTCTGCGCGATCGCCGCCTATCTTCTCGGCAGTATAAGCAGCGCGATAATAATCTCAAAGATCGTCTATCACGACGACATAAGAAAGCATGGGAGCGGGAACGCGGGGACGACAAACATGCTCCGCACCTACGGAAAGGGCGCGGCGCTCGCCACCCTTATATGCGACATCACGAAAACCGCGCTGGCGCTCGCTATCGGCGGGGTTATGCTCGGGTTCTCGTATATCGGCGGGGTCAGCGTCAACTTCATGATGTACGTTGTCGGTCTCTTCGCCGTGCTCGGGCACATTTTCCCGGTCTATTACGGCATGCGGGGCGGCAAGGGCGTTCTCTCTACGGCGACGGTCGCGCTCATTCTCTCGCCCGGGGTGTTCGCGCTCCTGTTTATTGTATTTGTCGCGGTGGTCGCGATTTCAAAGTATGTCTCGCTCGGCTCCGTCTGTGCGGCGGTGCTCTACCCCGTTGTGCTCAATGCCTATTTTCAGATATTCCTCGGCGGTCCGATGCCCGGCATTGCGGCGCTCGTCACAATTATCCTCGCGATTACGATAGTATGGTGCCACAGGCAGAACCTTCGGAGGATCAGCGAGCGGACTGAGCACAAGCTCTCGTTCAAGAAAAAGAGTGACGACGGCGAAAGCGGCGACGCGAAAGACGTGGGGGACGGCGATGACGAATAACTCATTCCCCTCCCTCGTTGCCTCGGCATTCTCTGCCGGGGTAATAAAAAAGATAGTATTCTCAAAAGCCCGGGACGAGGATATAGAGCGCGCCACGGGGCGCACCGTCTCGCTCCGCCGGGGGCGCGCCCTCGCCGTCGAGTATCGGATAAGCGGCGACACGGTGAGACATATAAACGTGCCGGAGGACGGGATATTTGATTTTACCGCGGGGGCGTGTACCGATTTCGGGCAGATAAATCTCATAACGACGCTCGGCGACGCGGAGCGGAGAGTAAGCAAAAAAGGGGTTGTCACCGTTACGGGCGACCGCGCACTGCGCGAGAGGCTCGGCGGCGGGGGCGACTTTGAAGTCGCGATTGAAGAGATAGACCGGAAGAAGGATTACATACTCCGGGGAGACGAGGAATTTCTGATAAAGCTCGGCATTTCGGACGGGAACGGGCGCGTGCATGACAAGAGGCAGGGCAAGTTCCGCCAGATAAACAGATTTCTCGAGCAGGTGCGCGACGTATATAACGAGCTGCCGCGGGAGGGTGAAATACTCATATATGACCTCTGCTGCGGGAAAAGTTATTTAAGTTTCGCGGTTTACTACTACCTTACGGCAATATGCGGGCGGAAGGTCCGTATGCTCGGGGTTGACCTCAAAGCGGACGTTATCGACTACTGCGCGCGGTGCGCCGCGGAGTGCGGATTTTCCGGCATGCGCTTTATCTGCGACGATGTGCGAAACACGCCGGAGGGCGAGGCGCCGGACATGGTGATATCCCTGCATGCCTGCGACATTGCGACGGATATTGTGCTCTCGCGCGCGGCGGAGCTCGGCGCGCCGGTCATACTCTCTACCCCGTGCTGTCAGCGGTATATGAAAGACAAAATTACGGCACCCGAGCTGTCGTTTATAACGCGGTTTCCGCATATTGCAAACAAGCTGTGCGAGGCGGTCACGGACTCTCTGCGGCTCCTGTTCCTGCGCTCACGCGGGTATGATGTATGCGCAAGGGAGCTCACAGACCCGGACGACACGCCGAAGAACACCCTGCTCCGCGCGATAAAGCGCGGCGAGGGCGACGAGCGCGCGAGCGCGGAATACCGCGCGGCACTGAAATTCATAACCGGGGACGAGAATTTCAAGGTAGGCTTTTAACCTTTCGGAACGGTTTTAATTCGGATTTTACAGATTTTACGGACGGGATGTAAACAATGGTTTACTATACAAAGAGTGTTTCGGAGACGGAGGCGGTCGGGCGGGAGCTCGCAAATGAGTTTCTCCGGCGGGGGGCGCGGCGCGGATTTATCGCCATGCGGGGCGAGATGGGCGTCGGCAAGACGGCATTTGTCCGCGGGTTCGCAGGTGCGTTCGGTATTCTGCGGGTGAAGAGCCCGACATATACGATAGTCAACGAATATACCGGGGACGGCGGGGTGCACATATATCACTTCGACATGTACCGGATCTCCGACGGGGACGACCTGTATTCCACAGGGTACGAGGACTATATATCCCGGGACGGCTTCTGCATTGCGGAATGGTCGGAAAACGTGACGGAATATCTGCCGAGCGATCGGGTGGTGGTCACGATTTCGCGCACCGACGACGGCGACGGGAGAAAAATAGAGATAACGGGGGGGGATTTCTGATGTACACACTGGCGTTTGAGAGCACGGCAAAGATTGCATCTGTCGCTCTTATGGACGACGACAGGACGGTCGCCTCCTATACCGTGGACAACGGGCTGACGCAGAGCGAGCTGCTCCTCCCTATGGCGGAGCGGATACTCGCCGACATGGGGGTCGGCTACTCTGACATAGGGCTTCTCGCCTGTGCTGTCGGTCCCGGGTCGTTTACAGGGGTGCGGATCGGCGCGGCGCTTGTCAAGGGGATTGCACTCTCGCGCGGGACACCGTGCGCGGGGGTCTCGACGCTCGCGGAGCTCGCGGAAAACCTTTCGGGCATGCGGGG
>CALDMI010000394.1 GCA_937914815.1 uncultured Clostridia bacterium | reverse complement strand
GCGGCAGGCGCGGAGCAAATCCTCTTTTGCGAGATTTTTGTTTATGACATCGCGGAGTCTCTGTGTCCCCGCCTCCGGCGCGAAGGTGAGCCCGCCGGTGCGGACGGAGGATATTCTGTCCATCAGCTCCTCCGAGAAGCTGTCGACACGCAGGGACGGCAGCGAGAGACTCACATGCTTTTCATCCGTCCACGAGAGAAGCCCCTCCGTCAGCTCGGTCAGGCGCGAATAATCGCTTATCGAGAGCGAAATCAAGGATATTTCCTCATAACCGGTATTGTCATAGAGGCATTTTGCGAGCGAGCAGAGCTTCTCCGGGCTCTTCTCCCTTATCGGGCGGAACACCATACCCGCCTGACAGAAGCGGCAGCCGCGGATACAGCCGCGGTAGACCTCAAGGACTATTCTGTCATGAACCGTCTCTATATACGGCATGATAAGCTTTTCGGGGTACGGGGCGGCATCCATATCCTCTACTATTCTCTTTGTGACCTTTTCCGGCACGCCCTCCTCATTCGGGGTATATGCCGCGATTGTCCCGTCGCCGTTATACGTGACGGTATAAAGAGAGGGGACATATATTCCCTTTATTGTCCTTGCGGCGGTGAGAAGATAGTTCTTCCTTGTATATGTGCCGTCGGCTTTCATTTTCATGTACAATTCCGAGAGCTCGACGAGCATCTCCTCGCCCTCACCTATATTGAAGAGGTCAAAGAAATCGGCAACCGGCTCGGCATTATATGTACAGGGTCCGCCACCTATGATTATGGGGCAGGTGTCGTCACGGTCCTTTGAATATATCGGTATATCCGCGAGTTTCAGCATGCGCAGAACCGTGGTATAGCAGAGCTCATAATGCATGGAAAAGCCGACGAGGTCAAAATCCCGCACCGGGTCACCGCTCTCAACAGCGGAGAGCGGGAGGTTATACTCCTCCATGCGGGCGGTCATATCCGTCCACGGGGCGTACACCCGCTCACACCATATATCCGGGTGACGGTTCAGGACATCGTAGAGTATTCTGACGCCGAGGTTCGACATGCCTATCTCATAGGTATCGGGAAAGCAGAAGGCAAAGCGGCACTTTACTGCGCTCTTGTCCTTCATGACGCGGTTATACTCTCCGCCTATATATCTCCCCGGCTTCTGAACCGATTTCAGTACCGAAGAGAGCTGTTCGTTATCCGGCATAGGTATCTTCCTTTTCATGCTTCTTTTTCGAGAATGTTCTTCCGGAGATGACGGAAATTATAAGCGTCCATGCGAGCTGCCAGCACCGCGGAGAGGACCGCGCCGGCGGCGAGCGCCGACAGCTCGGTTATCGCGAGGTAGGACTGGAAACGCGCGTACTTCTTTGCAAGGAATATCACGTTGATAGCCGAATTGCGGTCTCCGGTAGCGAAGGCTCCGACGCTCATTGTCGGAACGGGCTTATCCTCCTCCGACTTTAAGGTATGCTTTTTCATGACGCGCATACAGTCAGCACCGGCGGTAAGAGTTTTGAGAAGCCCGTTTGTGACATTCGGGTCGCGGGGATAGATAAGCGGGACGATATGCTCCTCACGCATGAGGGGCAGAAATCCGGTGAACTCATCCGAGAACGAATAGCGGATATAGAATTTCGCGAACACCTGACCGTCCTCTGCGGCATACATAACGCGGGTGCTGTCAAGCGAGGAGCCGCCCTCATTCTCCGGGCGGACAAAGCGCATACCGTGACGGCGCATATAGTCGAGGGTGCCGGCGGCTATCTTTGAGCCGTCGTCTGCCGTGCCGGATATACCGTCGTCCTCTATCGTTATATCGGTTGCCGGGGAGAAGTCGAACTCTATTGAAGAGCCGAAGAGCTCACGCAGCGGTCCGCCGACGGGCTCAAAGAGCTCTGCCATTCTCTGCGTTGCCTTTGTGAGATTCCCGCGCTCGCCGTACAGCATTATGCGCTTTAAGTTTATATCTGCTTTTGTGAAGATTTCGGTGTCCTCGAAGGTGACGACATCAACCTTTGAATAATCGGCAAAGGACGTCTCGCCTATAAATGCCGAGGAGGAGAGCACAGCCTCACGCTGTGCATGGCGGAACGGAATCTTATGCACCGCGAACATACAGCAGGGGCAGGAGAAGGCAAAGACGGTGGCAAACGAGGTCGCCATCTTCGCGGTGTCGCCGGAGAGAAACCACACGACGGCGCCGGTCACGACAGCGAGACCGAGCGGCACGGCGGCGGCTATAATGACATGAGCGGAGTTCTCCCCCACTCTCGATGTGCGGCGGAAGAAATCGTCTATAAATGAAGTTCTCACAATTCTCGCGGTTCGGGATTTGTATTCGTCGACAGCGCCGTCGAGCGCCATGTTCTCCGAGAGGAGGGCGCGGGTCATGCGGCGGTCTACCGCGAGCTTATCGCCGTCGGCGGCGAGGAGGCGGAATGCGGCAAACTCCGCGCGACGGGACATATACGAGCCGATTATGGCGGTAAGAGTGCAGACACCGTAGACAAAGCCGAAGAGAGGCGCGTTTACGGTATAGGTAGCGCTCATTACTCCGTCATAGACAGCAAAGACGATGAGGTAAAGCGGAAGCAACAGTTCCGGCGCGACGACCGCGCGGGAGAGCGAGCGAGCCGCCGAGACGACCTCCGGCAGTGCGAGCGCGAAAAGGCACGCTGAGAAGAGAAGGTCGATTATATAGACCGCCCCCGGGGTGTCGCCTATACGGAGTATATCCGGCAGGTCGACGCCGAAGAGTCCTATATTTTCAAAGACAAAAAGCGCAAGGGTTAGGATAAGCGAGGCTATAAATCTCACGCGCTGTGACATCAAAATATCAAGAAATCTGTCTTTCACGGCGTCGCGCTCACGGGGATTTCTGTACTCGTTTCTCGGGGATTTTCCGATAAGCTCAAAGTCTGCGTCGACCCTCGCGGCGTCCTCGCGCCTGTCGCGGGAACGGGGAAAATCTATTGTCACCTCGTCGTCCGGGTCGGGTATACTGAAGTCGTCAGAGG
>CALDMI010000393.1 GCA_937914815.1 uncultured Clostridia bacterium | reverse complement strand
CAAGTCGTATGCAGTCCGCCTGTTTGTATTTCCCGTCGCGGATATATTTATGGAATGAATATGATGTAACAGAGATCTTCATATGTGTTTCCTCCCGTACGTGAAAAATCCGCTCTTTTTCTGCCCGTATGCCGGTATTTTTCGGCAGAAAAAATTATAAACTACCGGAATATGCGGATTTTTTGCATGATAATCTTTATTTTTTCCCGGTATTACCCGTGGATTATCGAGCCTAGATAATTTACAGCGGTGCGTATGTCCGCCTCGGGATTTTCGCCGACCTCGCGCTCAATGGTGAGAAATCCCCGGTAGCCGACTTTCTCGAGCTCGGAGAGATATGCGGGGAAGGGTACGCTCCCGGTGCCGAGCGGGACCTCCTCAAAGAATTTGTCATTCTGTACTTCCTCCGGAATGGGGTGAACCACCCTGTATATGTACTCCGGGTTCGAGGGCTTTAACATAACTCCGTCCTTTGCATGGGTGTGAACTATGTATTTTGCGAGCCTGTCGACCGCGCGCACCGGGTCGTCGCCCGTAACCATGCAGAGGTTCGCCGGGTCGAGATTGACGGCAACACCGTCAGAGCCGAGAGAGTCAAGAAATGCGCCGAGCGTCTCTGCCGTCTCCGGTCCCGTCTCAACCGCAAAGTGAGAGCCGCAGGATTTTGCAAACTCCGCGAGAGTGTAGCACGCCTCCTGCATCACCTTGTATCTCTCCGCATTGGGGTCGCTTGGGACGACGCCGATGTGCGTCGTTACTATATTCGTTCCGAGGTCGTTTGCAAGCTCAAGTATCTGCTTTGACTTTTCTATGAGTGAGGGATTCAGCTCCTTGTCGCCGAACCCGTGTCCGAGGTCGCCGCAGAGAGCCGAGAAGCAGAGTCCCGCGTCGGCTACCTCGCGCCGCAGCGCCCGCCTGTCAGCCGGGGATAGGTTTTCCGGCGCGTTCGCACCGGAGGTTGCGTACATCTGTATTCCGGCGGCTCCTATTTCCGCTGCCTTCTTTATGGCGGTGGAGCGGTCGGTGCGGAAGGATTCGAGTATTACGCCTATCGGAAAGTTATACATGAATTTTTGTCCTCGCTTGTCACATGATTTTTGCGGATAGCCTTGACATTCCGCATTTTCATTATATAATGAAGATGAGCGAAAAGCAACATTATTTTTGCTTTCACCTGACACAATATTGCGGAGGAAGCTATGCCACTTATTTATGAGAGCCACGATTTCCCGGACGGGATACCGCTGATATACCACAACGACATGCGTTATTGGGGCGGGAATTTCCGCGAGTATTCAAACTGGCACGAGAACCCGGAGATACTCTTTGTAACAAAAGGGGAGGGGTATTTTGAAAGGGATACCGAGCGGCTGCACCTCACGGTCGGGGACATGTTCGTCATAACCTCCGATGTCCTGCATGCCATATGGACGGAGAGTAGCGTTGAGTACGGCTGTATGATACTTGACAGCGCGTTCTGTGAGAAGAACGGCTTCCCCTGCGATTTCGTCAGCTTCCCCGAGATAATAAACGGAGACCCGGCACTCACGGAGAGTTACCTTGCGGTGGCACAGGAGTACGGGTCTGACGCACCGTATAAAAAGGCACGCGTGCGCTCCTCTCTCCTCTCCTTCCTTGTGAGGCTCTATACCGGCTATGCCCGTGAGGGCGCCGCGGGCGGCAGAGAGAGCACAATAGCCGGAGTTATCCGCGACACCGTAAAATACGTTCATACGCATTATGAACAGCGCCTCTCCCTCGACGGCATAGCCCGGAAAATGGGAGTGAGCCGGTATTACCTCTGCCGCGAGTTCCGGCGGTACACCGGGCAGACGCTCTTTCAGTATATAAATACCGTCCGCTGTAAGTCCGCCCGCGAGATGATAGCCGCGGGGAGCACGGTGTCGGAGGCGGCGATGTCCTCCGGCTTCGATAATATGTCGTATTTCACGAGGACATACCGCCGCTGTTTCGGCATCCTCCCGAGGGATGAGCTCCTCGCGGGGAAGAGCCGCATGACCGACCCGGGGCGCACAGCAAGGGGCGCGGAGCCGTGATTTTTCACAAAATGCGCCGTCATATGCCGCCGCATTTTTCCGCCCGCGCGCGAAAAATGTGCATTTGTCAATGATGTGAGACCGGCGAAGTAAAAAAATAATTGAGTAGAAT
>CALDMI010000392.1 GCA_937914815.1 uncultured Clostridia bacterium | reverse complement strand
AAAAGCGCTCCTACCGCGATCTCCCCATGCGCCTCGGCGAGACGTCAACCCTCTTCCGCAACGAGGACTCCGGCGAGATGCACGGTCTTATCCGCGTGCGCCAGTTCACTATCTCCGAGGGACATCTTATTCTCCGCCCCGATCAGCTCGAAGAGGAGTTCAAGGGCTGCCTTGACCTCGCGAGGTATTTCCTCACGACCGTCGGTCTCTGGGAGGACTGCTCCTTCCGCTTCTCGCAGTGGGACCCGAACAGACAGGACAAGTACGAGGGCACGCCGGAGCAGTGGGACCATGCGCAGACCGTCATGGGTCAGCTCCTCGACGAGTTCCTCGGCAAGGGCAACTACAAGATAGGTATCGACGAGGCGGCGTTCTACGGTCCGAAGCTCGACATTCAGTGCAAGAATGTCTTCGGCAAGGAGGACACGATAGTCACGATTCAGATAGACATGCTCCTCGCAAAGAAATTCGGCATGGAGTATACCGACCGTGACAACACGCAGAAGACGCCATATATCATTCACAGAACCTCGCTCGGCTGTTATGAGCGGACGCTTGCACTGCTTCTCGAGAAGTACAACGGCGCGCTCCCGACCTGGCTCATGGGTACGCAGGCTGTCGTCATTCCCGTTGTTGAGGACTTCGCAGGCTACGGCAAGGAAGTAGTCGACAAGATGCGCGCGGCGGGAATCCGCGCGGAGCTCGACGACCGGAACGAAAAGCTCGGCTACCGGATCCGCGAGGCACAGCTCCAGAAGACGCCGTACATGATAGTCGTCGGCGAGGAGGAGCAGAACGCCGGCACCGTCACCGTCCGCGCACGCAAGGAGGGCAACGGCGGCAAGTTCACGGTTGACGAATTTATAGCCAAGCTCAAGGAAGAGATTGATACCAAGGCGCACGACTGACATCCTCAAAGAAAGGCGGGGCTGAACCGAGAACCGATTCAGCCCCTTTGAACAATATGGAATATACGATAGCATCCGGCGGGCTGTGCGCCGTGATTACCGACGCGGGGGCGGAGATACGGAGCCTTCGCGACGAGGGGAACTTTGAATACATATGGCAGCGCGACCCGGCGATATGGGGCGAGTCTGCCCCGCTCCTCTTCCCTGTCTGCGGGCGGGTGAAGAATGAGCGCTACACGCTCGGGGGGGGAGAGTACCCCATGAAAGGGCACGGATTCTTAAAAACCATGACATTCCGGCTCTCCGAAAAGGCGACTGACAGAGTTGTACTCTCGGCGGTGTCCGACGACAGAACGAGGGCGATGTACCCATTTGATTTTGAGATAACGGCGGAATATACTCTGTCCGGCGATGCGCTCACCTGCCGATACACGGTGAAGAACACGGGGCGCGGGATTATGCCGTTCAACTTCGGGCTGCACCCCGGGATTACGGCGCCGTTTACCGACGGGCTGACAATCGACGACTGCGCACTTGACTTCGGCACGGGGTGTCTCGGGGGGTACATTTCCCCGCTGTGCAACGGTCCGTTTGTATCGCGCGCGGCGCGGCACTTCTACCCGTTTGACGGCGGGCGGCTCCACCTCTCGGAAAAGGAGATAACCGAGAATGACACGCTCGTGTTTGACTCGCTCCCGCACAGCTTCGTCTTCTCCGACGGTGCGGGGACGAGGGCGATAGAGTTCTCATATTCCGACACGCTCCCCTACCTCTGCATATGGAAGGCGGCGGGAGAGGCGGCGAGATATATCTGCCTCGAGCCGTGGTCCGGTACGCCGACGGACGGCGAAAATGACGAAAATTTTGATACACGGGACCGCATGGAACGGCTCTCGCCCGGCGGGGAGCGCGTCTTCTCGTATTCAGTGAAATTCCGGAGGTAATAC
>CALDMI010000391.1 GCA_937914815.1 uncultured Clostridia bacterium | reverse complement strand
TACGAGCGCTCGTTGTTATCGGGCGTCTTTGAGAGCGGCGTGCCGAAATCATATCCGGTGAGCCCCTCGGAGTCGAATATCTCCGCCATTATCTGCGACTGCGCGACCGGGGCGTGTGAAACCTGCGTTTCGCCGTAGTCTCCGCTCCTCTTTACCATGAGCGCCGTACGGCGCAGGTCGGTTGACGACTGCGCGTGGTCGCCCGTGATTATGATCGTCGCGTCGTCGTAGAGCCCGTTTTCTTTCATATAGTCGATGTAACGGTTGATTATCTTGAAGCTCTGGGTCATGCCTATCGTGTTGTCATATTTGCGCGAGTCGTCGGTCAGGGGCTTGAAGTCCTCGTCGGTTATATACGGATAGTGCGTTCCCGATGTGTGAATAAAGGAAAACTTCTTTTTGCAGGTGATACGGAAGTCAAAATCGTCGGAGGCTATCTTCTCGTATATGGATTTGTTCAGCGTATCGAATACAGGATTTTCGCTGTCGTATTTCACGACATTTGCAAAGTTCTGTGAATTTACATTCTTCGCTATCCCGCGAAACGGGGCAGGGAGGTTGTTCGCGAGGGCGAGCTCCGCCATCATTCCGAGCATCCAGTTGGGGTCAGAGAGTCTGACGCGCGTCACAGCCTCGGCATTAGACACATAGTCGCGCATTGATGTTGCGTTCTCATAGCCGTAGTACGCGTCTATATAGAGACCTATATCATATCCGCTTTCTTTCAGCGCGCGAAGGTACTTTGAGTTTTTGTAGGACGAGTCGATATATTCCTCCCGGCTCATGCCCTCGAGCGGCTTCTCAACCCCCGTAAGCATGTAGACGACCGACGGATAGGTTATCATGTACTTTGCTATGTTGTCGTCATAATATGTGAAGTCGCCGCGGGAGGGGAATATCTCCGGATGGTCGCGCAGCGCCGCCGCGCTGAACTCCTCGTCGCATCTGTCGATAATAAATATGAAAATATTCGACTCTGAGCCGAACTCGCCGAGTCCGCGATTGGTAAGAACATATCTTTTGTCAGAGCCGGAGTGGAAAACTGCCTTCCGGTTGCCTATTATCCCGACGGTGAGTGTTATCGCCTGCATGCCTATCGCCGTGACGGCGAGGACGGTTGCAACAAGGCGGAGAATGTCGCCGTGCTTCTTTCGGAAAAGGGACTCCGCAAGGACCGCAATCACTATTGCCAGAACCCAGAGACAGACGCTTAATATCACCGTTCCGGGCTCTGTCGCGTCGCCGCCGTCTCCGACTATGCTCTTCTCTGAAAGATATGTGCTTTGTATCACCGCCATGACCGTCATCGCGACGGTGAGAGAGCGGCAATATCCGTACACGCCCCGGGGGCAAAATACGAAAATGAGATAGAGAACAAGGGCGCATAGCAGCGATATTCCGAGCATCGGGAGCGCCACCGACCAGAATGAAAAAAGCAGCTCCCGCGCGTTCTTTACATAGATGCTTACCGCCCCGAAAAACAGAACCGTGAGCGGCAGGGCAAGGGCGGAGAGCGCCGCCTGTGGCTCCGTCGCCCGTATTCTCTTTACGAAATAATTCGGGAAGCGCCGGAGGCGTTCAAAAAACGAGCTCTTTGACATGATATAATTCCTTTTCTTTTACTTCCGCCCGGGCGTCGCCGGGCATGGCAACCGCCCCGCACCTCCCGGCGCGGGGCGGCAATCGTTATCCGCCAAAGCGAAAATCAATAGAGGTCCTCATATATTCCGCCGGATATAAACTCGCGGATAAGCGAGCTTTTCGGCACGAGGTCGGAGGGGATCTCCGTAACCTTTTCGAGCGCACGGCGCACGACTCCCGCATATGAGCTCTTCGCCACAATCTCATCGGTAAGAAGGCTCACCGCGAGGTGCTTCATGACCCCGAGCTCGAACGAATGGAAAGTGTTTATCTGAACATCAGCCTCGCCCTTGAACGGGTAGAGATACTGGTCCTCGCCGTGCAGGACATCGTCCCAGACAGAGAGCGTGTGCTCCGCGTCGGCTCCGCGGTAGATGTTGTCGCGCACGAGCCTGCGGACAAAGCGGGTCTTGCGCCCGGAGAGTATTCTCCGACCGTCGGAATTTACATTTGTCGAGACGCTGACAAACAGCTTCAGCAGTTTCTCCTTCGGCAGGCTGTCGGATAGGCGCGGCGTTATCGCATGGAGTCCCTCTATAACAACGCACCCATTGTCGATAGGCGGGCACTTCGCGGTCGAGACCCTCCGCGCCACCTTGAAGTCATACCGGGGGAGCTCATATTCTCTCCCGTATGCGATGTTTTCAAGACATTTGTGCACCTCCGGGAGGTCGAGCGCCTCGAGACACTCGAGGTCCCTGTCCCCGTTCGGGAGCCGCGGATAGTCCGGGTCCGCGCTGTCGCGGTAGAAGTTGTCAAGAGAGATGACAGAGCAGGTCTCGCCGTGCGCCTTTATCGCGTCGGACAGGAGATTTGCCGTCGTCGTCTTTCCGGACCCGGAGGGACCGGCAAGAAGAATTATCCGTATATTTTTGTTCTCCGCGACCCGGTCGGCGAGCGACGTGACGCAGTCTCTGTATCTTTCCTCGGCTTCGCGCACCATTTTCTCGGGTGACGCCGCCGCTTCCTTGTTGAGTTCTTTTAATGTTATTTCAGCCATTGATGTTCTCCTTTTCCGCCCTCCTCGGGCAGAGCGTTATTTCAGTATATCACATATATTCCGGATTTGCAAGAAAAATTATGAAATTGTTACAAAAATTTTATAACTTCGGTTGCGTTTAGGTGTAAATTTGCCGAAACAGCGTTCAGCTGTATGAAAAATCCGCTCCGCACCGTGCGGAAAGTCGCGGGGAAACGGCGGAAATGCCCTCCGGCGCGATTTTTTGCCATTATCCGCCCCTGCCGCCCTTGACAAGCGTGCGGGCGTGTGATAGAATAAATTGTTAATTTATGTCCGCGTTACGCGGGCGGGCGACAAAATCATGCTGCCTTTGACAGCGGAAAACATCGGACGGAATAATCAATGAATTTTACAAAGGAAATAGACAGGCGGCGCACCTTCGCCATAATCTCACACCCCGACGCGGGTAAAACAACACTTACGGAAAAGCTACTTCTTTACGGCGGCGCGATACAGTCCGCCGGCTCGGTAAAAGGCAAGCAGTCGGATAAGCACGCGGTCTCCGACTGGATGGACCTCGAAAAGCAGAGAGGTATATCGATAACCTCCTCGGTCCTCCAGTTTGAGTACGAGGGCTTCTGCATAAATATCCTCGACACCCCGGGACATCAGGATTTCTCGGAGGACACATACCGCACACTCATGGCGGCGGACAGCGCGGTCATGGTCATAGACGCCGCAAAGGGTATAGAGCCCCAGACGAGGAAGCTCTTCAAGGTCTGCGCCATGCGCGACATTCCGATTTTCACTTTCATAAACAAAATGGACCGCGAGGCGCGCGACCCGTTCGACCTGCTCGACGAGCTCGAGCACGAGTTCGGCATAGGGACCTACGCCATGAACTGGCCTATCGGCTGCGGACAGAACTTCAAGGGGGTCTATGACCGCGAGGCGCGGCAGATACTCTCTTTTGACGACTCGCACAGGGGAAGAGAGCGCATCCACGGCGTCAACTGCGATATAACCGACACCGAAAAGCTCGACAGCCTTATCGGCGAGCGCCTCCGGCGCGAGCTCTGCGAGCAGGTTGAGCTCCTCGACGGCGCGTCGTTTGACTTCGACCTTGATAAGGTCAGACACGGAAAGCTCTCGCCCGTCTTCTTCGGCTCGGCTCTCAATAACTTCGGCGTTGAGCCGTTCCTTGAGCACTTTCTCCGTATGACGACATCCCCCCTGCCGCGCCGCGCGGGAGAGCAGATAATAGACCCGAAGTCGGAGAACTTCTCCGCCTTCGTATTCAAAATACAGGCGAACATGAACAAGGCGCACCGCGACAGGATAGCATTTATGAGGATATGCTCCGGGCGCTTTGAGCGTTCGCGCGAGTACTACCATGTCCAGGAGGACAAGTCCTTCCGCCTCTCACAGCCGCAGCAGATGATGGCGGCAGAGCGCGAGGTTATCGACGAGGCATACGCCGGAGATATAATAGGCGTCTTTGACCCCGGCGTATTCTCGATAGGCGACACGGTGTGTGAGCGCGGAATGAAGATAAAGTTTGACGGAATACCGACCTTCGCGCCGGAGCACTTTGCGATAGTCGAGCAGGTCGACTCCATGAAGCGCAAGCAGTTTGCAAAGGGAATGAACCAGATAGCGCAGGAGGGCGCGATACAGATATTCTTTGAGCCGGATTCGGGACTTGAACGGGTTATGGTCGGCGTCGTCGGCGTCCTCCAGTTTGAGGTTCTTGAATACAGACTTAAAAACGAGTACGGCTGTGATATGAGAAGATCCGACACCGCCTATACGCAGATACGCCGCATAGCCGACCCGGATGTCGACCCGAAGCGGCTGAAGCTCTCGCACGATACAAAATGGCTCCGCGATTACCGCGGCAGAAATATTCTTC
>CALDMI010000390.1 GCA_937914815.1 uncultured Clostridia bacterium | reverse complement strand
GGTCGGTATGGCTCACCGGGTCATTACCACAATATACATAGAGGTTCAGCCCCTGTGGGCTCCCGGTATCAAGATATGCGCTGTTGTCCGGAGAGATAAACCTGCGCAGCTTCGGGTTGTAATATCTCGCATTGAGGTAATAGAGCCCTGTGTCATCGTCGTAATAATAGCTCCTGTAACGGATAGGATTGCTCCCTGCGAGGTCGGCATTTGACCCGCTCTCCTCAAGGCAGTTTCCGTATGCGTCATATTCATATTCCGCTACGGCATTTCCGTTTTGGTCAAGTATCGCTATTACATCACCAAACGGGTTCTTATCATAATAGAACAGCCCGGTCTGATTGTCCACCGTGTAGCGGAGCCCTATTATTTCGTCTCCCTCATAAAGGTATGTGAGCTCTCTTTCTACCTTATCGCCGTCAGAATAGAGCGCTGTCCGGCTCTCACCTACAAGTCTCCCGCGCATGTCATAGCTGTAATCTGTAATCTTGCTCCTCATATAGTCAATCTCATGAATAAGCCCGGGTGTGTAGGTATACTTTACTCTTGTCCGCTGTCCTCTTCCGTTATAGGTTATAGTTTTCTTCTTTGCAAAGTATGTGAGTTTCCCAGTTGAATCAAGCCGTTCCGCCCACGATATTGTCCCGAGCCTGCCATTAGTCCATGTGTACGAGCTCCCGTCAAAGGAGGTAATACACCCGGCGTTATCATAGGTAATGCTCTTATTATTGAAGCTCGCGAGTACATCCGGGGATGTCGTACTGTATGTATAAACATCCTTTGACTGCGGGTTTCCGGTTATTGTGCCGTCTGTGAGCGGATACTTTGACACCTTTGTAATATTTCCGATGCCGTCATACTCATACACATAGGTATTCCCGCTCTGTCCGTTGTTCTCCCTTATCAGCTGACCGTGAGAATCGTATACATATCTTACCGTATATCCCTTGGCACTGTCGCGCCATGAGGTTATTCTCCTCTGCTCATCTGTACCGAGCTCATAGACATGCGTGCCGTCACCCGTGCAGTTCTGCTCTATTTTCGTGAGCTTGCTGTTATCATATGTAAAATCACGGATCACAGAGAGCCGGTTGAAAAGCGTTTCTTTATGCGAGAGTCTCTTGTAGAAGTCATATGTATTACTGATATACGCCTTCTCTAAACCGTCAATGAGGAGCGAGTAATTTGATACACGGGTATC
>CALDMI010000389.1 GCA_937914815.1 uncultured Clostridia bacterium | reverse complement strand
TATGCCTCTACCGGCGAGCCCTTCTGAACTCCGACGCAGAACTTAATGAGCTTCTCCGCCGAGTGAAGATCCACCGTCTGCACTATATCCGTTCTCTTCTCGTCGTATCTCGGCGAGACGTCGGCATACCCCGAGAGCTCAAGCATGCGGGCGGCGAACGCCATTGATTTGAGCGTCGCGGCGACGGCAGAAGGCGCCATGAACAGTCCCTTGTAGAAAGATGCAAGCTGATTGAAGTTTGCGCCGAGGCTCTTTCCGACACAAGGTGCGGTCAGCCGCTCGGCTATATCCTCTATAACATCCCGGCGACCGACGCAGTACGCCCCGCTGACGGCGTGTCCGGCGCCGAGGTTTTTCATCATCGAGCCGACAAAGACATCCGCGCCGACGTCGGAGGGCTCCCTGTCCTCGGTAAACTCGCCGTAGCAGTTATCGACCATGATAATTGTATCCGGCGACGCCTCGCGGCAGACCTTTATTGCCTCGGCTATCTTATCTATTGTGAGACTTCTTCTGTGGGCGTAGCCGCGGCTACGCTGTATGGCGGCGACGCGGACATCCCCGCGGGAAAGCCGCTCTCTTATCGCGTCAAGGTCAAAGTCGTCGCCGCGGAGGGCGACCTCGTCATATTTTACTCCCCATTTTATAAGGGAATTCCGGCTGTCGCCCGATGTTCCTATGACGCTCTGGAGGGTGTCATACGGGGTGCCGGAGATATAGACCAGCGTCTCGCCCGCGCGGAGCAATGCGCTCATCGTTACATAGAGGGCATGGGTGCCGGACATCAGCTGCGGGCGGACGAGGGCGTCCTCCGCGTTAAAAATTTTCGCATATATCTCCTCAAGCTTTTCTCTTCCCGCGTCCGTATACCCGTAGCCCGTCACCTCTATAAAATCCGAACTCGAGAGCTTACATTCCTGAAAGGCGCGGAGCACCTTTGCCGAGCAGATAAGGGCGTTCTCGTCTATTTTTTTGAATATCTCCGTAAGGTCAGCCTCTGCCCTCTCGGCGAGCTTTACCGTATTGTCACTTATATCGTATCCGTAATACATTTACCTTTTCAAAACCTCAAAAAATCAAGTATTTTTTTTCGTGAAATCGCCGTACCCGTGTATCATTTTCACGGCATTTCAGAAAGAAGTTCCGGAAGCTCACGAAGCTCCTTTATCTCATAGTCCGGAGTAATATCCGGAGGGGCGACAGCGCCCGACGGGTTATACCACACGGTGCGCACCCCGGCATTCATCCCGCCCTTTATATCCGATGTCAGGCTGTCGCCTATCACAAGCGCCTCGTCGCGGTGAAAATCCGCAATTTCCCGGAACGCCGCGGCGAAGAACTCCGCGCTCGGCTTCTCGTATCCTATCTCCTGCGAGATGAATATCCCGTCAAAGAGGTCGCGTATTCCGGCGGAGTCAATTCTCCTGTCCTGTATCGACTTTGTGCCGTTGGAAATTATATAGAGGTGATACTTCCCGCAGAGCGAGCGGATAAGCTCCTCTGCACCGTCAATATAGTAATGCCTGTCGCCGAGGCGGCGGGCGTAGCTATCCTCTGCCGCGACCTCCGAGGCGGCGGGAGAGTACTTATCGAAGAGCTCACGGAAGCGGTGATATGCAACATAGTCCCGCGTCACCTCCCCGCGCTCGAGCGCGCGCCAGTGCTCATTATTTATTCGGATATAATCGGCAATCATTTCCTCCGTCGGTATCACGCCGACCTCGCGGAGCGCGCCGTCAAGGGCTATGCGCTCGGCTATCGAAAAGTCAAATATCGTATTGTCAAGGTCAAAAAACAAATGCTTTATCATATTAACCTCAGGTTGTGTAGATATATTCGCCGCCGGTTACATTCACCGGGGGCTTGCCGGGTATCTCGACCCGCGCGCACATTCCGTCCGGAATACTTATTTCATATCTCACCGACTCGTCGGTATACTGCCATGAAACGCCTATTTTGCCGTGCGGGGTGTCAAGAGAGCCGGACGCGGAGCCGAGCCGCCTGTCCGGGCGAGGAGCTATCACCGGCTGCGAATACCCGGCGCTGTCCTCCGTCTGCCGTATTCCGAGCGCCGTCTCAAAGAGCCATGCGGCGACGGCGCCGTAAGCATAGTGATTGAAGGAATTCATATCGTCCGACCAGAATGTTCCGTCCGTGCGGAGACTGTCCCAGTGCTCCCACATTGTGGTTGCGCCGTGGCGGACGGGATAGAGCCATGACGGCGCCTTTGTCTGCAGGAGAAGATTATACGCCTCCGTAACATAGCCCTCCGAGGAGAGGACCGGGAGCAGGAGCGGAGTTCCGATAAAGCCGGTGCTCATTTTCCCGCCGTTCTCCTTTATCTGCGCGACGAGCTTCTTTGCTATCGCCCCGCGCTCTCCGGGGTCGGCGAGGTCAAAGGCGAGGAGGATTGCAAGGCTCGTCTGCGTTACCGCTTTTGTGCGGCGGGCTTTGTTCGCGCCGTCGCCCTTTTTATACACTACCGGCATGCCGGAGGACATAAATGTCTCGCGGAAGGCGCGGCGCACGGAGGTATAGAGCTTTTCATACCCGGTCATATCCTCGCCTATCACCTGACCCATTTTCACAAAGAGGGAGAGCGAGTAGGCATAGTATGCCGAGGCAATAAAATCGGTCTGTGTTGCGCCGACATAGGCGCCCTCGCCCGCGTCGGTCGCCAGCCAGTCGCCGAAATGGTTCCCGCCTATCCATAGGTATTCCTCGTCTCCGGCGGAGTGCATATATTCTATCCAGCCGCGCATAAGCGGGAAATTCCTGCGTATCACATCAGGGTCGCCGTACGCGCGGTAGAGCTCCCACGGGCAGATCACCGCGGCGTCTCCCCACCCGGCGGAGTTCCCCTCCTCGTCCATACCGGGTACCATAGGGCAAAAGCGCGGGACGGAGCCGTCGGCTCTCTGCTCTGCCGCGAGGTCGGCGAGCCATTTATCAAAGAATCGCGAGGTATCATATATCATTGACGCCGTGCGGCAAAAGACCTGCGCGTCTCCCGTCCAGCCGAGGCGCTCGTCCCTCTGCGGGCAGTCGGTCGGTATATCCACAAAGTTACTGCGTTCGCCCCACACGACATTACGGAACAGTCTGTCCACATCCTGATTTGCCGATGTGAAGTAGCCCGTTCTCTTCATGTCGCTGTAAAGCGCTATGGCGGTGAACGCCGAGGGGGCGGGCTCTCCCGGAAATTCGTCTATTCTTACGTAGCGGAAGCCGTGATAGGTATACGACGGCTTCAAGACATCGCGCCCGCCTGAGAGGGTATATGTATCCCTCTGCTTTGCCTCGCGGAGGTTTCCCGTATAGAAATTGCCGTCTTTATCAAGTACTTCGGCGTGCGATATTGATACACGCTCCCCGGCTTTTCCGGTAATTCTTATCTCGACATATCCGGCGAGGTTCTGCCCGAAGTCAATTATTTTCTCGCCGTTCGGCGCGGTGATGAGCCTGCGCGCGGCTACCCTCTCGTGCTCGGTAACGAGCCCGGAATACTGGGGTGCGAGGCGCACATCTATCCCCTTATCCGGCAGTGCCTCACCTATCAGGCGGGGCGCGACAGTCAGGTCAACCGTCTCGCCGTCGTATATCTCGGAATTTATAACCGGGGTGGTCCAGACCTCCCATTTTCCGTCGCTGAATACTTCCTTTGTCTTTCCGCCCTCGTATTCGAGCTTCAGATAGAAGATTGCCGACGGGTGGTCGGCATAGAGATTGCCCTCCCGCATAAGCGAGAGCGGGCTGCGCGCCCAGCCCTTTCCGACACTCACCGACAGGGTGTTCTTCCCCTCGCTCAGCATATCGGTTATATCGTATCTCTGATAGAGGACGCGGTTTTTATATGAGGTCCAGCCGGGGGCGAGGACGGCGGAGGACACCTCCCTGCCGTTCACGCGGAATTTATACACGCCCATGGCGCTGACGCAGGCGGAAGCCCTTTTTAAACCGCCCGCGATGTCCGCGCTCCCGCGGAACTCAACAGCGGCGGAGCCGGTGTCCTCCGGCGGCATTATCCATTTTGATTTTCTGTTCATACTGCCCTCCCGAAAAAGTTTTTCTGCCGGCTCAGCCGAATATGCGGTATTTTCCCGACTTCACTATCCGCCGGTAGTCGGCTACGGAGAAAATCGGCTCATCGGTCACTATTCCCGCAAGGCTCGCCGCGGGGAATTTACTGCCGTTATGGTTATCCGAGCCCGCGACGCCGGGGAGCCCGTAATGCTTTGCATACAGCGCGGTCAGGTCATACGTCTCTTTTCCGTTCATGCCGTTCAGAACCTCGACGGCGTCGACACTCCGGGGGAAGAGACGGATATGGTCTATATAATTTGCCTCGCGGTACGGGTGCGCCTGAACGACGAATGCCCCGCTCGCGCGCAGGAAATCGAGCCTTTCACGGTACGGCATGTCCATTATACCGGGGTGCGAGAGGTACCAGAGCTTCGAGAGCCCGTAAACGAGGAAGTCGGTGCCGTGATTCGACATTTCGACCCCCGTGAAGACCTTCAGTCCTATCTGTTTCCCTATTCTCTCGCCCTCCTCGGCGTCCGAGAAGTAGAATTCTATCTTATCGCGGTAGGGGCGGCTCTTATCAAAGTTTATATTTCCGTCGAGGAAATGATTTGTTATAAAAACCCCGTCATAGCCGGAGCTCTTATAAAACCGAAGCGAGTCCGCCACCGTCGCCGTGGCGCATCGGCTCACAGGGCTCGTATGAAGATGTGTCTCATATCTGTATTCCATATTTTCCTCCCGGACAAAGGCTCTGCGGGAAAGTCCCCCGCCGAAAATTCGTTATACTAAAAGTCTATCATATCCCGCGCGTAATTTCAAGGCGTGCGCGCAAAATAAAGCGGAAAATACATTTTTCCGGATTTTCCTTGAAAATTTCTCACAGATGTAGTAGAATGTAAGAAAAGGGCGCCGACACGGCGCAAAAAGTACGAAAGGAAAGTAACATGGCAGAAAAGCTCAATGCACTGCGCCGCGCGGCATATAATGACCGCCGTCTCTCCGACGCGCTGCACGTAGGGTCGGTGTTCTCCGCCTGTGTCGCGGCATATGCTGTCGTGTGGCTGCTGCTTACCGAGCTTTCGGTGAGCGCGGAATATACGGTGGCGCTCGCGGTGGTTATGGCTGTGCCGTTTCTCATCGTGACGGTGGTGCGCGCGCTGATAAACGCTCCGCGTCCGTACGAGGTTCTCGACTTCTACGAGATAAAGCCGAAAAATAAAAAAGGTCATTCCTTCCCCTCCCGCCACGCGGCGTCCGCATTCGTTATTGCGGCGGTCGTCATATTTCATTCTTTGTGGTTCGGGATTCTCCTCTTCGCGCTCGGAATACTTCTCTGCGTCTGCCGCGTCATACTCGGTATTCACTTTGTGCGCGATGTTCTGGCGGGGGCTCTCACAGGGCTTATCTCCGGGATAGCCGGCATGCTGATACTCCGCGGGATATTCTGAAAAAGCCCGTACCCGTGTATGCTTTTCGTCGCTGCCACAGCGGCGCGGCGCATGCCGGGAAAACAATATATAAAAGTCGAAAGGAGCCCCTCCGGGGCGGACAAGCTTTCTATGGAAAAACTCTATTACTGTTTATGGTATTTCTTCCTGTTTGCCTTTCTCGGGTGGTGCATGGAGGTAGCCTACGCCGCCGTGAAGAGCGGGCGGTTTGTAAACCGCGGATTTGACAACGGTCCGGTCTGCCCGATATACGGCTACGGCGTCGTGCTCGTTTATCTTATCGTTTTTAGCCTCCGCCGCGCTGACAACCGGAATTGAGCTCGTTACCGGGTTCGTCCTCGACAAGGTCTTTCACAACAAATGGTGGGACTATTCAAAGCGGAAATTCAATATAGGCGGGTATGTCTGCCTCCTGTTCTCTCTCATATGGGGTGTGCTCTGCACCGCGGTTGTGAAACTCACATTCACCCCGATAGATAATCTTATAGCGAAGATACCGCGCCCGGTCGGATATACCGTGCTCGGCGTGTTTATAGCGGTTCACCTCGTTGACACGGTTGTGTCGGTCTCTGCCGCGTTCGGATTTTCAAAGCGGCTCGACGCTATACAGAAGCTCGGCGACGGGCTCCACCGCGGGAGCGACGCCATAGGCGAGAAGATCTCCTCCGGCACGCTCACGATGTACGACGGACTCGAAAATCTCTCAAAGCGGAGCAGGCGCGCGATGCGCCGACTGCTCGACGCGTTCCCTACCATGAACTCAAAGCGGCACGGTGAGGCGCTCACCGCCGCAAGGCAGAAGTTCGCACAGCTCCGTGCATATGCCGCGGAAAAAGCGGCGGAGAGAAAAGCCGAACGCAAAAGAGCAAAGCAGGAAAAGAAGGAACAGCGGGAAAACGGAAACTGATGAAAGCGACCGGAAAGCCTGCACTTTGTAAATAATACTTTACAAAAAGGAGAATTATTATGTCACTCGCAATAATCACCGGGGCGTCCAGCGGTATAGGGCGCGAATTTGCAAAACAGCTCCATGAGACACTCGGAATAGATGAATTCTGGTTCATTGCCCGGCGGGCAGAGCGCATGGAGGAGCTCGCACGCGACCTCTCGGTAAAAGCAAAAATAATATCCGCGGATCTCACGACCGACGCAGGAATAGAAAAGGTGCGCGCCGCGCTCGAGAGTGAGAAGCCGGTTGTAAACTATCTTATAAATGCCGCAGGGTTCGGAAAATTCGGCTCATTCGATGTTCTTGACGAGGGCGAGGTGCGCCGCATGATAGATCTCAATGTCAAGGCGCTTGTCCTGATAACTCACATGTGTATTCCCTATATGGCGAAGGGCGGCAGGATAATTGAAATGGGCAGCGGCTCATGCTTTACCCCGCTCCCGAGTTTCAATATTTATGCCTCGTCAAAGGCGTTCGTGCTCCATTATACAAAGGCGCTGAACTACGAAATAAAGCCATACGGACTGCGGGCTACCTGCTTCTGCCCCGGGTGGGTGGAGACCGAGTTTCTCCCGCTCGCGACGGCGGTCCCCGGCGCATATGTGCCGAAGAAAACCGAGCCGCTGCTGAAAGTCAGCGATGTCGTCCGCCGGTGCATAAAGGCGAGCGTCAAGGGCAGGACCATGTGCGTCACGAACTGGTATACGAAGCTTCAGCATGTGCTCTTCAAGCTCCTGCCGGATAAGATGCTCACGAACACGTGGATGAAAATGTTAAAGAAGAACCCCGACAAGGAGAGCGACCGCGGCTAAAAGATAAGGCGGCAGGCAAAAAACGGTAAGACGAGCCAAAAAGAACCGAAAAAGCAAACGAAATAAAGCAAAAAGCGCAGACAAAGGTATGGAAAGACAGAATTTCAAGCCCGGAGCCATGACGGCGCCCCTCCCCGCCGTGCTCGTCACGGTCGGAGAGCCGGGGAAAGCCAACATAATAACCGTCGCATGGACGGGTATTCTCAATACAAACCCGCCGAAAACCTATGTTTCGGTGCGCCCTACCCGCCATTCGCACGATATTCTCGCGGCGGGACGGGAATTTGTAATAAACCTCCCGACATCTCGCATGGTGCGCGAGGTGGATTATTGCGGAATTTTCACGGGTAAAAAGGTCGATAAGTTTGAAAAGTGCCATTTTACCGAAGGCAAGAGTGCGGTTGTCGCCCCGCCGACGATTGCAGAGTGTCCCCTCTCGCTCGAGTGTCGGGTGACGGATATTATCCCCCTCGGCTCACATGACATGTTTGTCGCGGACATTGTCAACATCTCGGTTTCCCCGGAGATACTCGACGCTGACGGCAGAATCTGCCTTGACCGCGCGGGGCTCATGGCATACTGTCACGGCGAATACTTTGAGCTCGGGAGAAAGATAGGCAAATTCGGCTTCTCGGCTACTAAAAAGAAGCCGGGCGGAAAAGCACAGAATGGCGGCAAGTCCGCAAACGGCAGGAGCGGCGGCAAGGGCGCCAAAGAAAACATGCGGGAGAAAAGCAGCGCCGACGGCAAAAAGGCAGGAAACGGTGACAAAGCGCAAAACGGCGGTAAAGGCGGAAATGGCGGCAAGGGCGCCGGAGGCGCAAAGAGCCGCGGAAACACAAGCGAAAGGAAGAAACGGAAGTGAGTGACACATGTACGGAGGCTGTGCGGGAGAAGGTTCTCGCGCTCATCGCCTCGACATATGACAGCGACGCGGCGTTTGAGCGCGCCGTAAAAATACCGGACAAAACGGTGAATAACTGGCGGCGTGGCCGCTCGGCTTCCTTTATGCGCATGCTCCCGGAGTTGTCCCGCCTGTTCGGCACGGGGATAAGCGAGCTGCTCTCGCTTCCCGTCGGCAGAGATTCCTCCGAGCTCTCGGAGGACGAAATGCACCTCGTCCACCTCTACCGCAAGTCAAGAACTATCCCGAAGCCCCTGCGCGCGGCGCTCCGCGAGACGATTGAAAGCACTATAAACCTCTATACCGAGTCTGCAAAAGTGCTCACGCAAAAGCCCGCGAAGCCGCAGAAGTGAAAATGATGGGCTAAAAACCGAAGCAAAGCGTTCCGATTAATAAAAGTCAGGCTTTCAGGCTGACAAAAGCGGAAGTTTTCAATTGATAAAAGTTACCCCCGGTGCGCCATACGTCGCGCCGGGGGCATTTTTTTGAGTTCAGGGAATTATCAAAGATAAAACTCGCAGAACATGGGGTTTTTCGGTATTTTTGAGAGAAAAATTATTGCGAGGAGGGGGAAAGCAGCTTAATTCCGGTATTTTTTCACGAGATGTTTATTTCGCAGCAGGCTCCGGCATTTTCAGAAATCCCGCCCTGAAGGCATCCGGGAAAATAAATGTCTTTTCCCCGGCTTCAAAGCGAACGCGGATATGTTTGCTTGCCTTATCAAACCGTATTACGGTTCCGTTTCCGAAACTCTTATGTACGACCGTATCTCCCTCATGAACATCGGGCACGGTGTAAACCACGGTATTTTGCGGAGTCTGCGATGCGAACGGCTTTGCGGCGAGGTGATTTGTTTCATATTGCCTGCTCACAAGCGGAGGGGGATTATGCTGTATATGCGAAGTCCAGGGCGCGGGTTTACCAGTATTCGCCGGCGCTGTCACATGCGGAGCCTCCGGCTCGCTCTCTTTCTCTTGTGCCTCTGCCTGTGCCTGCTGTGTCGGGCGGTCATTTTTCATTGTTGCCTGCTGATTATAGAACAGCTTCGCATACTCCTCGCGGCGGATAACGGTATCAAAGCCTCCTATGTCCTCTCCAGCGTGCTTGTTGAGTCCAGTATATGTAAGGCTCGAATCCTCGTAACGCTTGAATTTGAAAATAGCGTCGTTCATAAGGCTTGCATTAAAAACGCCGAGAGAACAGAGAATCTCAAAATCCCCGACATCAAGTCCGGTTACCTTCTTGAAAAGCCCCGGCTCAAGCTGTGTGATGACATCGCGAAGCGAGCGCTCCCTGTAATCAGTCAGATACATGAATACCGGCACGCGCGTAGCAAACTTTATAAGTTTTTCCTGAATCTGCTTGCGCATGGATTTGTATTCCTTTTCCTCGGCTGACAGTTCTTTCTTTTCCTTTGGTGTGAGTTTTTCCTCTCCCGCCTTCTTTGCCTTTTTCACCGCCTCGGACTTGTTTATTATAGTCTGAATATCGCTGTTCAGAGAGCGGAAGCCCTCAATATTCATAAGAGCGGCGAGCGCATCCTTATTCGAGAGGAGACGCCCCAGTGTATCGTTATCCACATTTACAAGGAGTGCGGACTCCCACCGTTTTGCAAGCAGGGTCGCGCTCGTACCCGCCATAGCAATATCAAGTACATCCTGCGCACTTATCTGACGCATTGTACTGCCGTCATAGGCAAGCACCGGGAGAAAATCAATAAATTCCGCCACCTTTCGCTCCGGATTCGATTCGTTTACATCGAGGCGGCAGGAATAGTCGGATATCTGACGGAGCGCACGGTCGAGCGCAAAGTCAAAGACATAGCACTCCTCTTTCATAATGGTCTTGTTTCCCGCCTCGTCGTTAATTTCCCACGGCGACTGCACGCGGAATGCAGTCTGAAAATAAGTTTCCGGCGATTTCAGATTCCGAAGCATGAAAACTCCCGTCCACGGCTTGACCGTAACTCCGGTCGTCAGCTTTCCGCAAGAGAGCGTAATTGTTTTGGTTTTCAGCGGGTCACCCATTGACCGAAGCACGGGGGCAAGCGCATCAAGACCGACGCCCGCACGCGTCCCGGCGCAGACATTGATTTCATAGTCACGGTAAAATGCATTTTGCTTCTGCATGAGCAGGTTGTACATTGCAAAGCAAGACGCAACATTCGGCAAAAACCAAAGCGTATGTGAAAGCACATTCAGAAGCCGCGTATCTGAATATGGCATAGGCGGTCGCTTATCCTGTCCGAGCTTCATATCGTCAACATTCGATGGTAAATATGAGCCGCGAATGAGATCAAGCCATTTCTGCACCTCGTTCTCGTATACGAACCTTGCGTCCTCTCCCTTTCCCTTTGCAGAAAAGAAAATATTAAGGTCGAACTCGTTGAACTCCCCCTGCATGGCAATCTGCCGTATGCTGTCGGGGATACGGTATGTCAGCATTACCATGCGCGGCAGAGACAGATACGGATTTCCGGAGCCTATCCAGTTTTTCTTTGCCCGCTGCTCGTCGGAATAGGTCCAGTTGAAAATCTGCTCCTCTATGAACTCTCCGGAATTGATAGCGCGGAAGGGAGTGCCGGAAAGGAAAAGATAGTAACTCGTCGTGATAGGCAGAAATGTCTCATTGTAGGCATTCCCCGCTTCCTCAATGCTGTACTTTTCGGCATCAAAATCGGCTGATTCTTCCTCGTCCGGATTTTCAAACAGCTTTTTCGCGTTCTCGCGCCACGCGCCGAAATGGTACTCGTCAAAAATGACAAGATCCCAGTTGGTCATATGTATAAACTCGTTTTTCGCCTTGATACCTCCGGCTTCATTGGTGCCAAGCAGGTCCTGAAAGGAGCCGAATACCACAACCGGACGGGACTTGTCCGCCATGGCATACTGGCGGTCGATATTCATATCTCCCATATGCGCGTCCTTGTTGGAAACGAACTGCCAACCGTCAAAGTCAACATGAGTGACAAGGTCCTCGCGCCATGCCGACTCAACCGCAGGCTTGAAGGTAAGGACAAGTATCTTTGTGAGTCCCATTTTCTTTGCGAGCTCATATGCGGCAAATGTCTTGCCGAAACGCATTTTGGCATTCCACAAAAATTTCGGGGTCTGCCCCGGCTCATCCGCCTTGGCTTTTTTGAAATATTCAGCCGTTCTCTCGACGGCGCGCACCTGCTCCGGGCGCATACGGAAGGTTGCCGTGCGCTCTCCGTCAAGGCGGATCCCGGTTTTCAGCTCATCTACCGCCGCCCTGACATCGCCGACCGTGCAATTGAACCATTCGTTGCGGTCATCCCCCGCGTTCAGCCGACGAAACCTTTTCCGTTCGAGAATACGGTGCACATCGCGGTCTGTAAAGCAGGAGCCGTCCGGACGCATGGCGGACTCGCGATAAAGGATCTGCGCCTTCACACCGCTTGTGTGCGTCTGCTCATAAATTCTTTTTTCAACATCGCGCTCGGTATATCCGACCTTGATATATCCTGCATGCGATGCGACGCCGGGGAGCGCATAGGCGTAAATTGTAGGCGTGACCGCCGGGCGTTCGGTGAAAAAGTCGGTTGGCATGTTTAGTCCTCCGTATTATTAAAGGTAACTTTACTTCTGCTACCATCGTTATCACTTACTATGTACGGAACATAGTAAAATTCGCCGTCGCATGCTATGTGTAGAACCTTTTCTATGTGAAAAAGCTTATTGCAATCAGCACATTCTATGGTATACATCTCATCGCTCTGCCCCCAGTCATTTGAATAACTCTTTTCAACAATTCGTCCATTTCCGCAGGGGCATTTTGCGTAACGCTGGCAATCCAATTCGTAACTCACAATTTTCCTCCTTTATTCCATTGGTTTTATCATTGATTCAATAAAGCCGATTTCTTCCTGCGTCAGGTTGTATTTTGCATATAATTCTGCATCTGTCCATGGTTTTGAGAAGTCTTGCATGGGGACAAACGAGTACACTTTTCTTAATGCGTTTTGCGTGTTTTTTAGTAGGCTAACGAGAAATCGAAAAAATTTAGTTGTTATATACAAGCAGCAATTTTTCGCTTCTTGTTTATTTTCAAACGGACCAATACATAAATAAGTCATGTTGCAGCATTCCTGAGGAGCTGCAATGAAAGGTTGTGAAATTACGGCATAAGGAGCCTGTTTGCTTGCTGCTCCATTTGCTTTTGAGATCAATACTTTGTATTTATCTACTGCATCCCTTCTTGTGGTTATTCTCTCTGGTTCAATATATCCGACACCATTGGATTGCCAACCAAAATAATAAAGTTTTATTGAATTTGGAAATGGACTAAACTTCGTTGGCTTAAACATATGCTCTGTTTTTCCGTCATAGTAATTCAAACCAAAAGGATCTCTTTGACTGACAATTTCGGAAAATTTAGCTTCACCATAATTTCTTACTTTTTTAAGAATAGAGAGTGCTTGGCTGTATCTTATGTAAGTTGAGCATCCATCTTCTTTCAAATATCGTTCGGATTCAATTGTTTGATCTTTTTTCTCGTGCGTAAAAATAAGGCATTTTCCAGAATATTCTCTGTCCCACAAGAAATAACATACGCCGCCTGTGAGGTTGATACCGGAAAAACAGTCTTCTGCATTCAAAAAATCATGTAAAATGCGAATTGATTTGTCGCTTATCATTTCTTCTCGAAAATTATCCAATGCAAAGCCACCATTCATCCAACGCGAAGGAATGATCATACTAAGGTATCTTGGCTTCATCTTTTTTCCGACTTCAACAAATTTGTTGTAAATCGGAGTGGCTTGCATATCCAGGCTACCGCCTGTACTCAATTGATACGGCGGGTTCCCTATAATCACATCAAATCTCATTTTGAAAATCTCCTCCGGGTTCTGCATATGAATCCACTCATATGCGTAAGTTTCCAGTTCTTTAGAGCGGTCATATTCCGTTTTTGACGCGCCGCACCATACACATGATGCTTTCGGTTTTCCGTCGTTATCATAGGTCGTTTTACCCCATGTATGCTGAATACGCTTATAACGGATATTCCCCTGTGCGTCGTCAAAGCGGCTCACCGAAAACTCGCTGTTCGGATATTTAGAGCAATACACTCCCCGGCGGGAGAGAAGGCTCGTCAGCTCGGTAATAGCAATTCCGTAAAGCTGTTTATGGAAGATGTGGTCAATACGTTCCTGCAGGTCGGGTATCTGCGGCTCCAATCCAACAATCAGTCGCTTTGCAATCTCACGCAGAAAAACGCCGGTTTTACATGCGGGATCAAGAAATGTAGTGTCGGGGTTGCGGAACAGCTCCTGCGGGAGCATGTCCAACATCTTGTTGACAACATCCGGAGGCGTAAAGACCTCGTCATTCGAGAGGTTTGCAAGGCAGGACAACACATCCGGGTTATAGACATTTTCAAACAGCGCATTACTCATGGTCGGCGAGCCTCCTGTAATTTGTGATATATTGTGCAAGGAACAGCGGTTCTTCCTCTCCGCTTTCGTCCATGAAAAGAGTCTGCTGACCGGTTTTCCGGTTGGTTTCGTTCCGGTCGGCGTTGTTCAGAAGCTCGGCAAATGAATAATCCTTGCGCTGAATACGCCCGTCATTGAATGGGAAAGTCCATTCAGAAAATATAATCGGTTTTTCCGTATCCTTCCCCGCCCCGTCTACACACATAAGGGACAGCGCATTCCCGCAAACGATATTACGGGAAAGAATAAATTTTGCCGCCGCCCGTGTATCATCGTTGCACTCGCTTTTGCAGACCTTTCTGTACTCCGTATTCCAAATTGCATAAAGCCGCTCGCGGCAGGCTTCGCAATTGTCCGCGAGGATATCCACCCCGTACAGACTGCCGAGCGCAAGCAGCGAATTACGCTCCCAGTCGTAGCCGCTTTTGCGGTACTTTTTGAGCTGCTCACACGCGAGCTTGCGGGAAAGAATTTCGGTGAGGAAGTTTCCGTCTCCGCACGCGGGCTCCAGAAATCGGGAATCAATGCGTTCGGTCTCCGGTTTTACGAGGTCGCACATTGCCTTTACTTCGCGCTCGGCGGTAAAGACCTCGCCGTGCGCGGCGACGCGCTCCTTTGACTTGACCTGTTTTTTCTCCATTTTTCCGTTCCTTACTGCACCGAATATAACATTCGGTACAGTGAGGGCATAAAAAAAGGGCACCCCGTGTACGAAAATCGGCGGGGTGCCCTTGGAAATTGAGTTTTGAATGTTGAAAAAAAAGATTTTATATGTTATACTTGAATTAATAAATGTATTATTATGTACCGAATGTTATAATCGATACATTTTTTCTTCAAAAAAGCTTTTCCAATTTATTCATGGCTGTAATTTTTGTGTCCAACATGCTATGTGCATAGCGGTTCAGCGTAATTGTCGCATTTTTGTGCCCCATAAGCTCGGAGAGCGTCTTAATGTCCATTCCGCACTCAAGAGCGCGGGTGGCGAATGTGTGTCGCAGGGCGTGGAAGTTAAGCTTTCTGACCTCCGCCTTTTCTGTCAGGCGTTCAAACAAATACTGATACGAGCGGATTGACATTCGCCCGGCTTTTTTATTTTCTATAACAAACTCACTCTGCGCGCCCGCTTTGTAGTCGCGCAACTCCTCCGCAAGATAATCCGGCAGTGGGACCATTCGATCAGATGCGGCTGTTTTCGGTCGGTCTACAAACAGCTGCCACTCGCCGACGGCGTTCTTTTCTCTGTAAACCGTCTTTTCAATATGCAGGACGCCTTTCTCAAGATCAACATTCTGCCATTCAAGTCCGAGCAGCTCTCCTATACGGAGCCCTGTATACAGGCATATACGGACGCCGAACAGTCGTCGGTCGCACGAGTCCGTGATAGTTCTCTCAAGCCTTATCTGTTCTTCCCGGGTAAAGGCTTTAACCCTTGTCGGCGGGCTCGGCGCACGCCGTATACGGTCGCATGGGTTGTCGGAGATTATCTCCATATCGCAAGCATACGAGAGGGCGGAATTCAGTACGGTCAACATCAGATTTGTACTGGTTGCAGATAATGAATTACCGCCGCGGAGATTTCCCCCTGCCCTATGCTCTGCCAGAAATTCAGAGATCTGCCGCCTCCCGAGATCGTCAACAGCCATACCGCCGAGCGCAGGCAGGATATGCCGGACGATCAAGCCCCTGTACCTCGAATATGTCCGCGGTTTGACTCTTTCTCGCTCGAAGCCGTCGAGCCACGTAATCATAAGTTCATTTGTCGTCATTTTCAATGCTCCTTTTTTGCCTTATTATAGCCCTTTCGGAGCGCTTTATGAATATACGACGGTGAAGAAAACAGCGTGTCTGCATTTTATATG
>CALDMI010000388.1 GCA_937914815.1 uncultured Clostridia bacterium | reverse complement strand
GAGAAGCATTGATTGATTGGACAAAGAGCCGGGATTTCTCCCGGCTCTTTTGTAATATAAAATCATTACATCTCAACTGTATTTATTCTTGTCATAGCGCGGGCTATCCGCGCCTTCGCGAGATCTATCTCCCGCCCGTCCTTCGCCTCGCGGAGCTTCGTTTGCGCCCGCTCGAGCGCGCGCTTCGCACGGTCGAGGTCGATCTCGTCCGCGTATTCAAAGGTGGTTGATACAAGGCTGACCTCCCCCGCCTTGACGGTGAGAAATCCGCCGTTCGCCGCCGCCCTGCGGGTCTCGCCCCCCGCCGTAACCTTTGCCGTCCCCGCTCCGAGCGCGGCGAGATAGTCCGTATGCCCGGCGAGTATCTGCACGTCGCCCGTAGTGGTACGGACGGTGAGCGCCTCTGCCTCGCCGTCGAATTTGACGCCGTCCGGCGTCGCTATCGTAAGATGAAAACTTTTCATGAAAGCTCCTTATCGGGATAGGTTATCAAAAAAAGACATCATAGACCGTGCCGGGGCGTTTTTTATACACGCCCCGTGGGCTTTTCGCCGGAATAGCTTCCGTCAGCCCCTGCACGGAGGAGGACACGCTTTATCAGTGCCCCTCTGCGCGGAGCCTCTCCGCCTTTTCGACAGCCTCGTCAATCGTTCCGACAAACAGGAATGCCGACTCCGGCAGGTCGTCGTGCTTTCCGTCGAGTATCTCGCGGAAGCCGCGCACCGTCTCCTTGACGGGGACATAGCGCCCCTGCATACCCGTGTACTGCTCCGCAACCGTAAAGGGCTGGGAGAGGAATCTCTGTATCTTTCTTGCGCGGCTGACAGTCAGCTTATCCTCCTCGGAGAGCTCATCCATACCCATAATGGCGATTATGTCCTGAAGCTCCTTGTACCTCTGGAGTATTCTCTGAACCTCGCGCGCAACCTCGTAATGCTCAATTCCCACAATGTCGGGGGAGAGTATACGGGAGGTCGAGTCGAGCGGGTCGACAGCCGGGTAAATACCGAGCGAGGATATAGCACGGGAGAGAACCGTCGTCGCGTCAAGGTGCGCGAACGTCGTCGCCGGCGCGGGGTCCGTGAGGTCGTCAGCCGGGACGTAGACCGCCTGAACCGAGGTTATAGACCCCTTCTTTGTCGAGGTTATCCTCTCCTGAAGCTCACCCATCTCGGTTGCGAGCGTGGGCTGATATCCGACGGCAGACGGCATACGGCCGAGCAGCGCCGAAACCTCC
>CALDMI010000387.1 GCA_937914815.1 uncultured Clostridia bacterium | reverse complement strand
GCTGTGCCCCGCGGAAGCCGGAGGGCGAGGTGGTCGAATATATCCGTCCCGCGGACTTATCCGCGCGGCGCTCTATCGCCGCGAAGTGATGAAGACATGAGGTCCGGCTCAGGTACTCTGTCGACGAGGATATAAAGCCGAAGTCGGTAGTCTCGCACTTACGGTACCACTTCATCTCAAAGTGCTCTGCACTCTTGTGCATGAGAATGAGGTCATAGTATGCCGAGAGGTATGTGTCAATCGCCCTGTCGGTATTGTTTTTCAAGAAGAGGCGGAACACCGTCCGCTTTCTGTTGTCAACCGTGACGAACACGCCGGAGGAGAAGTTACGGCTCTCGGCTATATAATACGCGCCGTCGTCGGTATAGACGCAATAGCGGCTGATATTCTCCTCGCGCGCGTTTATTCCCGCGCCGGTTATCGACACTGGGACAAAGCCGTCGCCCCTGCCGTCGCGCTCTCCGAACCAGAATACTAACTTCGGGTCCCGCCCACAGTCGAAATCAACATTGTAATTGAACGTGCTCTCCTCTATCTTCATAGCCCCGGAGGAGTAAGCCCAGAGTATCAGTCCGTCGCTCGAATACGGGCGGCGCGCGTCGCCGAATGTGCGCGACAGGCAGAGCACATTGTCGCGGTCAAGGAAGAAGCACCCGGACGGGAGCTTCCCGCGCTCCTGTGCCTCGCCGTCCGCCATAAAAGCATGCAGCTTATCCAAAATTTCATCAAAGCTTTTCATTTTTCCCTCTTTGCGCGTTTTCTGATTTTTCATAAGCCGATTTTATCACAAAAAGCGCGGGCGGTCAATACTTATCGATAATGAAAAAAGGCTGTTCCGGAGTACAAAAATGTATCCGGAGCAGCCCTTTTAATTTATATACAACTAATCTTGGAAAAGCGCGCCGCTTGCTTCGCGGAGACGGGATTAATACATTCCGCCCATGTCAGCGCCGGCAGGTGCCGTCGCGGGCTTCTCTTCCTTCTTCTCATAGACAACCGCCTCGGTGGTGAGGACGGTAGCCGCGATTGAGACAGCGTTCTGAAGTGCGGATCTCGTGACCTTCGTCGGGTCGACTATTCCGGCATCTATCATGTCGCAGTAGACCTCACGCAGAGCGTCGAAGCCATAGCCCGCCTTGCCGTTCTCGCGGACCTTCGAGATGATTACCGCGCCGTCAAGTCCGGCATTCTCGGCTATCTGCTTCATGGGTGCGGCAAGAGCCTTCAGCACTATCTTTGCGCCGGTTGCCTCGTCGCCCTCAAGTCCCTCACCGGACTTCTCAACCTCGTTCATGACGTTGATAAGCGCGGTTCCGCCTCCGGCAACTATGCCCTCTTCGACAGCCGCCTTAGTCGCGTTGAGCGCGTCCTCTATGCGGAGCTTCTTCTCCTTCATCTCGACCTCGGTAGCCGCGCCGACCTTTATAACGGCGACGCCGCCCGCGAGCTTTGCAAGTCTCTCAAGGAGCTTCTCCTTGTCGAACTCGGAGGTAGTGGTTTCAAGAGAGGCACGGATCTGTGCAACTCTCTCGGCTATCTTCTCCTTGTCGCCCGCGCCGTCGACTATTATGGTGTTTTCCTTGGTTATCTTTACCTGGCGCGCACGACCGAGCTGGTCTATCGTGGTGTCCTTGAGCTCAAGTCCGAGCTCAGAGGTGATTACCTCGCCGCCGGTGAGTATCGCTATATCCTGGAGCATCTCCTTGCGCCTGTCGCCAAATCCGGGAGCCTTTACAGCCGCGACGGAGAAGGTGCCGCGGAGCTTATTGAGAACGAGTGTCGTCAGAGCCTCGCCCTCTACATCCTCGGCGATTATAAGGAGCTTTCTGCCCGACTGGACTATCTTCTCAAGCACGGGGAGAAGGTCCTGGATAGAGGATATCTTCTTATCGGTTATGAGTATCAGGCAGTCGTCAAGAACAGCCTCCATCTTGTCGGCGTCTGTCACCATATAAGGTGAGAGATACCCGCGGTCGAACTGCATGCCCTCGACAACCTCGCTGTAGGTCTCGGCGCTCTTCGACTCCTCGACGGTTATAACTCCGTCGGAGGTTACTTTTGCCATAGCATCGGCTATCAGTCTGCCTATCTCCTCGTCACCGGCGGAAATCGCGCCGACGCGGGCTATATCCTCCGTGCCGTTTACCTTCTTCGCCTGTGCCTTGAGGGCGGCGACGGCGGCATCGGATGCCTTGAACATTCCCTTACGGAGTATCATCGGGTTTGCGCCCGCGGCGACATTCTTCATGCCCTCGTGTATAAGAGCCTGTGCAAGAAGAGTCGCGGTGGTTGTACCGTCTCCTGCGGCGTCGTTGGTCTTTGTCGCGACCTCGCGCACGAGCTGTGCGCCCATGTTCTCCGACGCGTCCTCAAGCTCTATTTCCTTTGCTATCGTAACGCCGTCGTTTGTAATAAGGGGTGCGCCGAACTTCTTGTCAAGAACGACGTTGCGTCCCTTCGGTCCGAGAGTTATTTTTACGGTATCGGCGAGCTTATCAACGCCGCGGAGCAGCGCGTCTCTCGCCTCGGTTCCCTGAAGTATTATCTTAGCCATAGTATATATACCTTCTTTCTTTAATCAATATGTCGGTTGCCGGTAAATCCGCGTCAGTCCTCGACTACCGCAAAGACATCCGACTGGCTCACGACGATGTACTCCTCGCCGTCGAGCTTTATTTCCGTGCCGCAGTACTTGCCGGTTATTACCTTGTCGCCGACCTTCAAGGTCATGACGGTCTCCTTACCGTCTACAAGACCGCCGGGTCCGACAGCCACTACCGTGGACATCTGCGGCTTCTCCTGTGCGGAGTCGGGGAGGATTATTCCCGCCTTTGTCGTCTCCTGCGACGGGAGCTTTTTAAGTACTACTTTATCAAACAGGGGTCTGATTTTCATTGTAACATCTCCTTTACTGTTTTTTAGCACTCTTTACGGTCAAGTGCTAATCTCAACGCTATCATTGTATATCATAGACCGGAAAAAATCAATAGTTTAGCCAATAGTTCACAAATTCTTAACATTTCATGTGCCCCGGGGCTCCGGAGTGCCGAAAATCAGGTGAGCTTTTCGCGCAGGGCGGCGAGTATACGCTTCTCCTCGCGCGAGACCTTCACCTGCGTCAGCCCCATGAGCTTTGCGACCCCCGCCTGCGACATATCGCGGAAGTACCGGAGGAGAATTATTCTCCTCGAG
>CALDMI010000386.1 GCA_937914815.1 uncultured Clostridia bacterium | reverse complement strand
AATTGTAAAACGACTTGATAGAGGCCAAAAACCGGGTCACGGAGGCGGCGGACTGTCCCGCCGCGCCGGAAATATTCGGGCGTATCAATTCCCTGCTCCGCGACTTTTTTAAGCGGCGTCGGCTAAGCGTATACGATGAGGAGACCGGGCGCGGACTGCTCCGCCACATATATCTGCGGCGGGGAGAGGTGAGCCGCGAGGTGCTTCTGACGCTCGTTATAAACGGCTCATCGCTCCCCTATGCAGATGAGCTTTCAGAGGAGCTGCGCCGCGGGTTTCCCGAGGTAGTAGGCTTTCTCCTCAACGAGAACCGCGAGAATACAAATGTCGTGCTCGGCAAAAAATACATAACCGTATACGGCAGGGATTACATCACCGACACGCTCGCCGGGGTGCGGCTCACGCTCTCGCCCGCGGCGTTCTACCAGGTCAACCACGGAATGGCGGAGCTGCTCTACAAAAAAGCGCTCGAGCTCGCGGAGCCTGTGGGCGACGAGGAGCTCCTCGACCTCTTCTGCGGCGCGGGCTCAATCGGGCTCTCGATGGCGCACGCAGTGCGCCGGGTCACCGGAATAGAGATAGTGCCGGAGGCGGTCGAATGTGCAAAAAAGAACGCCCGCGCGGGCGGCATAGAAAATGCCGCATTTTACCTCGGGGACACGGCGGACACCGCGCGCCTGCTCGCCGCGGCGGAGGCGGAGCGGGGCGAGCCGATACGCCCGGACATCTGCATCATTGACCCGCCGCGCGCGGGGTGTGACGAAGAACTCATCAACTTTTTAGGCTCGCTCTCCCCCGAAAGAATAATCTACATATCCTGTAACACCGCGACGCTCGCGCGGGATGTCGCCCGGCTCGCCCCTTACGGCTACACCCCCGGAGCGGTCACCCCGTTCGACCTCTTCCCCGGGACGGGACACTGTGAGGCGGTTGTCCGGCTGACGAGGTCTGCGAAGTGACAAAAGACATAACAAAAATTTCTGCGAGGTGACACTATGAAAAAGGAAAATCTGAAACGCAATATTGCCGTAATCGTCTGCTATGTAATCCTGCTCGCGCTCTGTACCGTGATATTCGTGCGGCTGAATCTCG
>CALDMI010000385.1 GCA_937914815.1 uncultured Clostridia bacterium | reverse complement strand
TATGTAGGTATAGAGAGCGTTGCAGAGGTCCTTTACATCGGTTCCCGCCGCGTAGTCTGCAAGGGAGTATTCCATGCTTTCCCCGCCTACTACGGTAAGGGTGAACTTATTTGCAAAGTCGAAGATACGCATGTCGTCTATGACTATCTTTCCGTTGACTGCATCAGCCTCGGTCTTCGTTACCGTTACGCCCCAGAAGTTTTCGTAGCTTACGCTTACCTTAGCTCCGCTCTTTATTGCGAAGATGAACTTCGGCTGTGCGGTGAGGTCAAGAGTTGCGTACTCAAAGCCGTCGGAGACCTTGCTTGTGTCATTTGCCCCGCCATCAAAGGTCTTGAGGGTCGACTTATAGTCCGCATTTGCCTCAAGGAGAGCGGTTATATTTGCGTTCTCTGCGCCGTCAAGAAGCTTTGCGGCGGCGTTCGCATACACGAGCGCGTCTGCCATGAGTTTCTTCTCATTCGACATGAGCGCGCTGTCGTCAAGGGCGAAGAGCGCCTTTGCATAAGAGAGTATCGAAACGGAGATGTCAAGTCCCTCGACATCTACCGGCTTGCTCTCGCCTACCTTATTCGCGGCAAAGTCCGCTTTCATTACGTAGTAAGCCTTGCCGCCTATTGTAACGGTCTCGCCCTCGTATCCGTCAGGTGCGAGAACGTAGAGGTTAGCCACGAAGTCAGAATAAAGAGTAAGGTTCATCTTTATTCCGGTGATCTTGAATGTGTGGAGCGGTCCGACATTCTCATGAGATATAAGTCTGTGAGTAGTCACATTGGTGAGAACATGCTCCGCGTCGTCTATGCTCAGGGGCTTATCAACCACTACCGCATCTTCCGAGTCTTCAACGAGAGTTATAATATCGTTGGTCTTCGCCGCCTCAATAGCAAGTGCAAGACTGCGGTAATATGCGCCGGTGTCTACTATCTGTGCAACGGGAATATCCTTATTTGTCGAGTAGTTAAGGAAGTTGGAACCGGTGAATACTGGCTCTGCAGCGAGTACATTCTCAGCGAAGTCCGCGTCTGCATAGCCGACCATACGGACATTGTCAAGGCAAATATCAAAGTCGCCGAGTGTTTTGTCACCGCCGAGACGGAGCTGATTTATCTTTGTGGCAGCCTCGTCAAATGCTGCTTCAACGCTCGCAAGGAGTTCGCCGTTTATATACACTGCAGCTTTGTTTTCGGCAGTATCTATTATCCAACTCACATGTGCCCACTGTCTGAGCGGAACGATTACGGTCTTGCCTCCGTATGTATATGCAACTCCGTCATCTGTCTGCATATATCTGATGTCGTAAGCGGAGGATTTCGCATCTGCGCCGGAAGCATTATAAAACATCGGGCGGATGTATGCGATAGCAGAACCATTACCGTTCGGGAGCGGAGCGGCGTTTTTAGCGGTCAGGCTCAGCTCAATAACAGCATATCTGTATGTAGCAAAATCAATTGTCTTGTTCGACCACAGGAAGTACGGACCGGTAGACTTTGTCGCCTTAGTAGAGTCAAAGTAATAATAAACATTACTGTCATCGCCTACATTTTCCACAAGCTCAGGGTTCAGTACTTCACCTGCCCAAAGGATTGGACCTGAGCTTCCGTTGTTATTGATCTGAAGATTTGCACCGTATACATAGGGGTATGTGTCTGCAAAGAGCCCGTCTTTTGCTATCTCGGACTGAATAGCGGTGAGCTGAGTGCATCCACCGGAATTGTAGCTTCCCTCAGCAAAGCGGATTCCCTTGTCAAGTGTAACCTCGGAATTTCCGGATGGATTATCCCATATAAAGTTGCCCTTAGAAAGGATCTTTGTTCCAGTGCCGAGTACATTCAGCTTACTTCCTCTGACGAGTATGGAGCAGTCTCCGGTTGCGGAGAGCTCACAGTCTGAGAAGGTAATAGTCGTGGCATGAGAGCTATCAGCCACAGCCTCTATAAGTCTTACATTTGAAGAAATCTTACACTTATCAAAGGTGACATTGCTTCCGTTTTTAACATTAAGGCTTATTCCGAAATTAGCCGTGACCTCTGCCTTAGTGTACTGAATATCACAATTTGTGAATTTTATATCAAACTCAATATTGCCGAATGACATCATTGTGCCTGTCATTGCATTTGCCACAAATGTGGAATTTTTTATATCGGCAACAATCTTACCCGCGGTTTTTGCATCGCGGAAAATCTGCATTCCCTCCGATGTGATATTTACATTATCGAAGTTGAGAGTTATCGTTCCGGCATTTGCGCCTGAAATACTGAAAATCTGTGAAGTTTTGTTGTAATTGTACAGGTTGACATTCTTCATTGTCAACTTGCCGGAGTAATAGTTGTTAAAGAAGTTACCGCCACCGTAATTATATATGTCGATATTTTCAACAATTACTTCGCTGTTGGTAAAATCACTGTTCGCGTTAAGTATATGACCCGAGGCACCCGCAGGCATAACAATGCGCGCGCCCTCCTTGCTGCTCGTGAGCGTGAAGGTCGGTGCGCTTCCCATACTGAACAGCAGGCTATAGAAATTGCTCGCCGTTCCGGAGGTCGTATACATAGTATGACCGTCGAAATCAATGGTGACTACCTTAGCACCATAGCTGAAGCCAAGCTGTGCCACATAGTCCTTCGTTATCTTGATAGTGTCGCCGGAGGTCGCCGCGTCGAAAGCCGCTTTTACGCTGTCGTACACGGTGCCGGTGCTGACTATCTCGGCTACCTGTGCGCCCTCGACATTTTCAACCGTGGTTCCGTCGGGTATTGTGACTGTGTCATCTGCCGAAGAAACAAACGCAAAAATGCATGCGAAGACTACAGCAAGCGCAAGCACCGGAACAAGGATTTTCCAGAGTTTTTTCATGCTTTTTCTTTTTCTCCTTTTATTTGATTTTTTCTTTTTAATACAGTTTTTGTGTCCCGTCTCACCTATGAGGGCACTCAAGGCGCAAAAACACATATCATTGTGTATATTTTATCAAATATTATGGAGGAAAACAATTCGCGGATTAGACATACTTTTTACTAATTTCTTGTGCACTTTTCACGAAAAATCAAAAAAAAAAAAACACTTTTAGCTAAATTGACATGTCAAAAGCGCATTTTTACAAAGAGGAGAAAACGGAGGAGGAAAGGAAAAGGAGAGGCACGGTATGTACCTCTCCTAAATTATATATTTCCTCTGCCATACGGCGGAGGAGATACGGATGCAGAACCGTCGAACCTATCCGGGCGCCAGCCGTATACGCATACGGCAAGTCCCGGATTTCGGCGGGAGGGACGCCAGCGTCCCGGTGTGCGCCGTATATCCCCGTCGGATTATCTGTCGGAGACAGACAAAGATAGGCGGCGGAGACCGAAAACGGAATGGAAATATACAAAAAAAGAGGCGCAGGACGCGCCTCTTCTGTATTCACATTTTTCTGAAAACTGCCTCTGCCATACGGCGGAGGAGATACGGATGCAGAACCGTCGAACCTATCCGGGCGCCAGCCGTATACGCATACGGCAAGTCCCGGATTTCGGCGGGAGGGACGCCAGCGTCCCGGTGTGCGCCGTATATCCCCGTCGGATTATCTGTCGGAGACAGACGAAGATAGGCGGATGGAGAGCCGCCGGACATTCGACCGAGAGCCGTATATACATACGGCGAGGGAGAATTCCGACGGAAGAAAACGGAACCAAATAAAAAAAGAAAACGCGCGGCGTTTTCAACCTTAGAAAAATATAATAAAAGGAAAAGGAGAGGCACACAAAATGCCCCTCCCGTTCCGTTTTCGGTCTCCGCCGTCTATCAAAGTCTGTCGGCGTCCTTCATGGAGAGATTCAGTCTCCCCTTCTCGTCCGTCCCGAGGAACTTAACCCTCACGGTATCTCCCACATTCACGACATCCTCGACCTTTTCGGTGCGCTGCTGCTGAAGCTTTGAGATATGGACAAGTCCCTCCTTGCCGGGTGCGAACTCTACAAATGCGCCTATCGGGATTATTCTCGTTACTGTTCCCTCATAGGTGGTGCCGGCAACGGGCTCAAAGACTATGGCGTCTATTATCGCCTTCGCCTTATCTGCACTGTCGCGGTCGACGGCGGCGATAAACACGGTTCCGTCGTCGTTTATATCTATCTTCGCGCCGGTGTCAGCTACTATCTTCTGGATAACCTTTCCGCCCGAGCCTATGACCTCGCGGATCTTATCCGGGTTTATGTGCATGGTTATCATCTTCGGCGCGTACTTTGAGACCTCGTGGCGGGGCTCCTTGATTGCGCCGAGGATTATCTTATCTATTATCTCGTCTCTGCCCTGATGAGTGGTCTCAAGCGCGCGCTTGATAATCTCGGGGGTCAGACCGTCGATCTTAAGGTCCATCTGAATTGAGGTTATGCCCTTATGGGTTCCGGCAACCTTGAAGTCCATATCGCCGTAGAAGTCCTCAAGACCCTGAATATCTATCATGGTATCCCACGAGCCGTCCTCTGCGGTTATAAGTCCGCAGGAGATACCGGCGACGGGCGCCTTGATCGGCACGCCCGCGTCCATAAGCGCGAGGGTGGAGCCGCAGACGGAGCCCTGTGAAGTCGAGCCGTTCGAGCTCACCACTTCGGAGACAAGGCGGATAGCATACGGGAACTCCTCCTCAGAGGGGAGGACGGGGACGAGCGAGCGCTCTGCAAGGGCGCCGTGTCCTATCTCACGCCTGCCGGGAGAGCGAAGCGCCTTTGCCTCGCCTGTCGAATAGCCGGGCATGTTATAGTGGTGCATATATCTCTTATTGTCCTCATCGTCAAGCCCCTCGAGCTTCTGCGCGTCGGAGAGGGTGCCGAGGGTGGCAACGGTGAGAACCTGTGTCTGTCCTCTTGTGAAGAGACCCGAGCCGTGAACTCTCGGAATTACGCCTACCTCGGCGGCAAGGGGTCTTATCTCGTCCATGCGGCGACCGTCGACACGCTTCTTATCGACGAGGAGCCAACGGCGGACTATCTTCTTCTGAATCTTATAGATAAGCTCGGGGAGGATTACCTTTATATCCGGGTACTTCTCCTCATACTTTGCGACGATGTCGTCCATTATAGGCTGCATCTTCGCGTCACGGACGTTCTTATCGTCGGTGTCGAGAGCCTCCATAACTGCTTTCTCGCAATATGCGAAGATCTCGTCGAACATATCATGGTCAAGCTCACCGGAGGTGTAGGAGAACTTCGGCTTTCCTATCTCGGCTACTATACCGTTTATGAAAGCGACGAGCTTCTTTATCTCCTCATGGGCTATCATGATAGCCTTGTACATATCGTCGTCGGAGACCTCTTTTGCGCCAGCCTCTATCATGACGACCTTCTTCTCGGTGCCGGCAACGGTGAGTTCAAGGATGCTCTTCTTTCTCTGCTCTGCCGTCGGGTTGACAACGAACTCGCCGTCACAGAGACCCATGAACACGCCGCCTATCGGTCCGTTCCACGGAATGTCGGAAATGGAGAGGGCTATTGACGCGCCTATCATGGCGGTTATCTCGGGCGAGCAGTCCGGGTCTACGGACATTATAGTAAGGAGGAGGGACACGTCGTTACGCAGGTCCTTCGGGAACAGGGGACGGACGGGGCGGTCTATAACACGACCCGCGAGGACAGCCTTTTCACTCGGCTTTCCCTCTCTCTTCAGAAATCCGCCGGGAATCTTTCCTACGGCGTACATCTTCTCGTCGTAATCAACCGAGAGGGGCAGGAAGTCTATGCCCTCACGGGGAGCGGCGGAAGCCGTCGCAGTGGCGAGAACGGTCGTCTCGCCGTAGTGTACCATTGCCGCGCCGTTCGCAAGTCCGGCGACCTTACCTGTCTCAACAACAAGGGGTCTGCCCGCGAGCTCGTACTTATACACTCTGTAATTTTCAAACGTTTTGTACTTGTCTACCATCATTTTTTTGTGTTTCCTTTCTTTTTTACGGAAGGCAGACCGTAGCACTTAAATAATCGCCGGCGCCCGACGCATATTTAACTGCTACTTGCCTCTTCCGTTTTTTTAACTTTAATCATGACAAACGGGGACGAGCCGCACGGCGAATGTGCGGCGACCGTCCCCGTCAATGCCGGACGGCAGGAATTACTTTCTGAGTCCGAGCTTCTTGACAAGCGCTCTGTATCTCTCGATATCCTTCTTCGCAAGATAACTGAGCAGCTGCTTTCTGTGACCGACCATCTTGGAGAGACCTCTCTGCGAATGGAAGTCCTTCGGGTTCTTCTTCATATGCTCGGTAAGGACATTTATTCTGTCCGTGAGTATAGCGACCTGAACCTCGGGCGAACCGGTGTCTCTCTCGTTGATCTTGTACTCGCCTATTATGGCGGTCTTTGTCTCCTTGGAAATCATCTTATCTCACCTTTCTGTATTATTCCTGTAACGCCGTGCGCCGGGGTGACAACGCAGACTACGACGGGGGAAATCCCGCGCCGGAGCAAGGTCTCGGTCTGCACCGCAAAACAGGTCCGTTTAAGAGTATATCATAGATTTATCAAAAAGTAAAGGGGTTTTTGCGCTTTTTATCCTTATTTTTTATCGGTGGTAT
>CALDMI010000384.1 GCA_937914815.1 uncultured Clostridia bacterium | reverse complement strand
AAATTTTCGCCGTCACCTTTGACGAGAATTTCGCACGGGCGACGGGGACGCGCGCAGGGCTTTATAACCTGATGATTTCGGTCATTGTGGCGATCATCATCGTGCTTGCCATGAATCTTGTCGGCTCGCTTCTGATCTCGGCACTGGTCATCTTTCCCGCACTCTCCGCCATGCGGATGTTCAAGACCTTCAAAAGCGTCACGGTCTGTGCGGCGGTGCTGTCCGTGGTCTGCTCGGTTGTCGGAATTCTGATTTCAATTCTCGCGGGAACGCCTGTCGGGTCTACGATCGTGGTCGTGCAGATCGGTGCATTTGCGCTTTCATGGTGCACCGGTAAACTTGTAGGAGGATTTGCTAAATGAAAAAAGTAATATTGCTACTTCTTGTCTGTTTGTTCGTATATACGCTGTGTGCGTGTGAAAAAAGCCCGCGTGATCCGGCGACTACAACCTCCGACACGCAAAGCGAAGGGGTGGATGTTGACCTGACAAAGCTCAGCAGTACCATAGTTTATTCCGAAGTCTACAATATGATGGTGGCTCCGGATAAATATGTCGGCAAAACCGTCCGGATGCGCGGTCAGTTTGCGCTTTACGAGGACACGCAAAGCGGCGCACGCTATTTTGCCTGCATCATCGCCGACGCAACCGCCTGTTGCTCGCAGGGACTGGAATTCGTTCTCAAAGGTAATCATGCATATCCGCAGGACTATCCGTCTCTTGGTACTGAAATTACGGTAACGGGAGAATTTCGCACCTACGAGGAAAACGGAAATCTTTACTGCCACCTGACAGACGCAAAGATGGAATAAAGGCAGATACGATCATATAAAAGAACTACCTTCATAACAGCAGCCACCCGACCGCAAAAAGTCGGGTGGCTGTGTTTATCGGAGCGCTTATCTGCGCGGTTGATTTCAACGTTTTTCGTTCCGCGCAAGGTCGCTGTCATCAGACAAGAGTCGAACATTTCGCTTGACTGCTCAGGCAGAGCCGATTTTTTATCGATAGATGATCTCATCCATGACAATTTCTTCAGCAGCCGCCTTGCAGGTTTACTGTAATTCGTCCGCATCCGACAACCAATCATTTTGTATTTTTTGGGAACCGCTTGAGGCACCCGCTTTATCGCAGATGCCCAAAATGGCGCTTTTTGTCGGAAAATGTCAATAAAATTTTGCATTTCGGCTACCAAATGCGACAATTTCCTCTATTTTCCAGTGATATAATTGAGAAAAAATCAAAAAAAGGAAGTCCGAAAAATGAACATGTTTGAAGAAGCGCGCGCCCTCTGGGGCACTATAAAAATGTGCGGGATATCGCAGGTGGAGCTCGCAAAAAAGCTCGGCGTCAGCCAGAGTTTTGTCGCAAACAAGCTCCGATTACTTAAATATTCCCCGTACATGCAGGACATAATAGTTGAGTCCGGGCTCACGGAGAGGCACGCCCGCGCGATCCTCCGCCTCCCGGATGAGAGCGCCCAGCGTCTCGCCATAGCCCGCGTCCGCGCGGACAGGCTCTCGGTTGCGGAATGTGAGGAGGTCGTCGACAGTCTGCTCGCGAGGATTCCGCAGACGGCGGTAAGCAAGGCGCAATGTGAAGCGAAAATTGAAACGCTCAAAGCCGTGCTCGACAGTACCCTGCTCTCTCTGACCTCCGCCGGAATACGCGCGACAAAGCACACGGAGGAGGACGGGGAGAAGATATACATCACCCTCTCAATCTGCCGGCCGGAGCGCGCGGGCGCCGTCAATTAATATTGTATATTGTGTTAATTATCGGTTAATATTTCCTGTATATACTTGACCATGCACGCAATATGTGCTATTATGCAGGGTGAGAGGGTTATCCGTTTATGAATTGTCCGGAGCCCGCTCAAAATCCCCTTTGGAATACATATATTTTGGAGGTATTTATCATGGTCAACCGTTTTGTTCTCAACTCTGTCTCTTATCACGGAAAGGGCGCGATACGGGAGATACCCGGTATCGTCAAGGCAAAGGGCTTTAAGAAAGCCTTCATAGCATCCGACCCCGACCTTATCAAGTTCGGAGTCACGAAAAAGGTCACCGACCTTCTTGACGCGGAGGGGCTCGCATACGAGATATACTCCGACATAAAGCCCAATCCCACGATAGAAAATGTGAAATCCGGCGTCGCCGCCTATAAGGCATCCGGCGCGGACTACATGATAACGATAGGCGGCGGCTCCTCTATGGAC
>CALDMI010000383.1 GCA_937914815.1 uncultured Clostridia bacterium | reverse complement strand
TACCGACACGCCGGGAAGATTTTTCGGCGGGAACACATTCTACACGACATCGGCGAACAGAATGGCGCGCGCACTCTGCCAAAACGCCGTCACCTGCCGGCAGGTATATGACTTTTTAGGCGGGGGGCGTGTATGAAAAAAGTCCTCTCAACTCTGATATTATGTCTTGTCGTCCCGGCGGTCGCGATAGGCGGAGCGCTCATCTTCCGTGAGAGGATGTACGCGTGGATAACCCTGTGTATTGTTGTGCTCGCCTGCGTTCCGTTCCTCGTGCGGTTTGAGCGCGGGGCGGCGGACGCGCGGCGGCTCATTCTCATTGCGGCGCTGACGGCGCTGTCTGTGCTCGGGCGAATGGCGTTTGCCCCTGTTCCGGGCTTCAAGCCTGTTACGGCTATGGTAGTCATAACGGCGATGTACTTCGGGAGCGAGGCGGGGTTTCTCACCGGTGCGCTCTCCGCCGTTATATCGAATTTCTACTTTGGGCAGGGTCCGTGGACGCCCTTTCAGATGTTCGCATGGGGGATAATCGGATTTATCGCCGGGCTCATTGCAGAGCCGCTGAAACGGAGCCGGATAATACTCTCGGTCTATGCCGTGCTCTCCGGTGTTCTCTACTCTTTTCTTATGGACATATGGACGGTACTCTGGGCTGACGGGTATTTCAATATTTCAAGATACCTCGCGGCGCTCGTCTCCGCTGTGCCGTTCACGGCGGTATATGCGGTATCTAACCTTGTATTTCTGCTTCTTCTCGCCCGCCCTATCGGAAAGATACTTGAAAGAATAAAGACAAAATACGCGCTATGACAAAACCGCCCCGCGCGCCGAATGGCGCGCGGGGCGGTCGCTTTATTTGTGGGGAAAATTCATATCAGATAAGCCCGCTCTCTTTTAAGAGAATCTCTATATCGGTTCCCTTTGCTTTCTTTGTGACGAGCTTCAGGAGCTTCTTTTCAAAGAAGGAGAGCTTTATATTGCTTTCGGCTATCGGCTTTTTGTCTATCGCGTAGTAGCAGGCGCGGAGCAGCTCACGCACATCGTATTTACTGCCCCATACCTCGGGCACGCCGCGGTCTATATCAAGGAGCGTATACACCGACTCCATACCCGTACGCATAGAGTACTCGGTCGTGAAAATAGTATCTCTCGGGGTCTCGGCGAACTGACCTATAAATGCGAAGTTCACGGCTCCGTCGGGGACGACCTTCGGGCGGTCTGACTCCTTTCTCGGCTGGAAGAACGCGTTGATATAAGGCATATAGCAGGTTGTGGTATTGCAGGCGTCCTTTGCAAGGGAATTTATTTTCTCGGTCGGCACGCCGATGTGATAGAGCCACTCGCGGCAGACCTCCTCACCCGTGCAGTCGCGCATTACCTTTTTCACATAGTTGCCCTCTCTGTTCG
>CALDMI010000382.1 GCA_937914815.1 uncultured Clostridia bacterium | reverse complement strand
GAACTGGATATCGTCTATAAGAAGAATGTCGGCGGTGCGGTAGCTGTCCTTGAACTCGGCTGTCGTACCGTTCGAGATAGCGGCGATAAGCTCGTTTATGAACTCCTCGCTCTTCTTGTAGACTATCTTCATTGCCGGGTGCTTTTTCCTTATGTAATTTATTACGGCGTAGAGAAGGTGGGTTTTACCGAGCCCCGACTCGCCCCAAATGAAGAGAGGGTTATATGTCGTCGGCTCCTTTGCCACCGCAAAGCAGGCGGCGCGGGCGAACCGGTTTGACGCGCCCTCTATGAAGTTTTCAAAGGTGTAGTCGTCAAGGACGCTCCTCTGTGTTGCCTCGGTCTCGAGGATCTTCTCGACGTCTACCTCCTCCTCTTCCTCCTTGTAGTCGTAATCTCCGGCGAGGATAGCCTGCCGCTCGCGCTCGCGCTTTTCCTCTTCCTTTGCGCGGCGCTCCTCTGCCTCCCGCGCCTCGCGCACCTCGCGCGGGGTCACCGAATTGACGACGACGCGGACAGCCACAGGGAAGCCTATCACCTCGCGCAGCGACTCGCCGAGCAGATCAATATAGCGGTTGTCGATTATGCGCTTTCTGAGATCTGTTGTGGTGGAGAACACAGCCTCCGACTCCGACAGCTCCTCGAGCCGCAGGTCGTGAAACCACATTGAGACTATCGGCTCCCCGCTGTAACCCTGCGCATCGAGCTTTGCTATCATTATCGGCTTCATCGCATTGACGAAGCAGTGGAGCTCATTCAGCTCCTCGCCCGGGTGCCGGGTTGGCATACCGTTTTCTTCCATCTGGTATATAAGACTCCTTGAAAAATTCTTGCATTTGCGTTTTCTTATTATTAATTAAGTTATATCAGATACATTATAACATAACGCGCGCGCAAATGCAACCGCCGGAATGAGTTTTTTTGTGGATTTTTTCAGGAGTTTCCGGGAGTTCCGGCGCTCTTTTTCCTGCCCGCCCGGCGGGAGCGCTTCGGCTTCCCGGAGAAGATAAGCGCCGCAAGATAGCCGAGGCAGAGTGCCGCGCCCGTCCCCGCCGCGGCGGCGGAAAGCGCACCCGTGAGAATACCCATGGCTCCCCGCTCCTCTATCGCGCGGCGCACCCCCTTTGCCACCACGGCGCCGAAGCCGGTGAGAGGGACGGTAGCCCCGCAGCCGAATATGCGGATAAGCGGGTCATAGACCCCGAGAGCGCCGAGGAGCACCCCCGTGACGGCGTAGATAACGAGTATTCTTGCCGGGGTGAGCTTCGTCTTATCTATCAGTATCTGTGCCACGGCGCAGAGCGCGCCGCCGAAAATGAAAGCAAGCAGCACCTTTCCGATATAATCCCATACTTCCATTTTTCCTGTCCTTTCGGTTTTATTGAAGGTTTACGGCGGTTTGATTCCGGGGCGTATTTTCGGGGAAAACCGCCCCCTTGCCGTACCCTGATGACGGCGCGTTTTCCCTGAGTGCCGTGCCGTCTGCCGTCCCGCTCTTACACCGCCGAGATATGCACCGCGTGGGCGATACCTATAATATTCTGCCCCTGCTGTACGCTCGAGGGGCTCATGAGTGCGCCTGTTGAGAGGAAGAGTACATCGTGTAGCTCTCCGCGGCAGATCTCCGGCAGTATCTTTGCCGCGAGCACCGAGGCGGAACAGCCGCAGCCGGAGCCCCCGGAGTGAAAGTCCCGCCCGTCTCTGTCATAGAGGAGGAGCCCGCAGTCGGCATGTATCCGCTCTGCCCCCGGGAGCCGCTCGCCGAGCATTTCGCAGAGGATTTCGGAGCCGACCGCGCCGAGATCGCCCGTGACGATGAGGTCAAAGTCCGACGGGCGCTTTCCGGAGAGAGAGAAGTAGCGGAGTATCGTATCGAGCGCCGCGGGAGCCATCGCCGCCCCCATATTCGCCCCGTCGCGCACATAGCCGTCGGTCATCACGCCGGGGAGTGAGCCGCGTATGCACGCCCTGCCGTATCTGCCGAGGATGAACGCGCCGGCGGCTGTCGCCGTCCACTGCGCGCTCGGGGTTCTCTGCGCACCGTATTCAAGGGGTGTTCTGAACTGGCGCTCCGCCGCGCAGTTGTGAGAGGAGGTGACAACGGCACAGCGCGAGAGCGTGCTGTCTGCCGAGAGGTACGCCGCCGCGGTGCACAGTCCCTCCGTGAGCGTCGAGCACGCGCCGTAAAGCCCTATAAAGGGTATACCGAACGTGAGAAGTCCACCGCTTGTCGCGACGCACTGATTCTGCAGATCCCCGGCTAAAAGGAGGTCAATGTCTGCGGGGGATATATCCGCCTTTTTCATCGCGAGGTTAAGACATACGCGCCCCATCTCGCCCTCTGCCCGCTCCCACGTCCTCTCGCCGAAGCGGTCGTCATCGCTCGCAAGGTCGAAAAGCTCCCCGAGCGGACCTCTCCGCTCCTCATACCCTCCGACAGCCGCGAAGGAGGAAATATATACCGGATATTGCGGGGTAAATATCTTTCTCATGTAAATAAAACCTCACATTTAATATAGGTGATACAGGCGGCACCTGCGCCCACAGATATAGAAAAGCCGACCCGTGTATTAAAATTGACGGTCAAAAGTCCGGCACAGGTCAAGGCTCCCTCCATTCACACAAACAAGCTCATTACATACTCTATAATGCCGTACAGCGTCCCTGCGAGGGTGGTAAAGAGAATAACCGGTCCCGCGACCTTGAATATATTCGCGCCGACCCCGACGACAAGTCCCTCTGCCTTTGTATCTATCGCCGGGGAGACGACCGCGTTTGCAAACCCCGTCACGGGGACGAGCGTCCCCGCCCCGGCTACCCCCGCTATGTTATCGAAAATCCCGAATCCCGTGAGGAGCACCGCTATGAATATAAGCGACACGGTAACGAGCGTGTAGGCGTCCTCCATGCTCGCAGAGAGCATATTATAAAGGAAGAAAAGCAGCTGCCCGACGGCGCATATTCCCCCGCCGATAAGAAAGGCAAGGACGCAGTTCTTTATCACCGGGGACGCCGGCGAATGTCTCGCTACCCTCTCGCCGTATTCCTTTTTGTTTTCCATATAATCCTCTGCCCCTCTTTTGCTTTTTCTTTTCGTTTTGCCGCCTTTTTATATCTATTTTCCCTGAAAGGCAAAAAAATATCCCCGGCACCCGCCGCATAAAACGGCAGAATACCGGGTATTTTTGCTTACTTTCGCAAACTATACTTTACAAAATAAGCGGCTTTTTGAGGTTTTTTGGCTTACGCCTCGGTGACGGTGAAGATCTTATTTGTCCCCGCCTCCTCCGCCGTGCAGGCGATGAAGGAGATATTGAAGCTCTTTCCGTTTATTGTGAAATCAGCCTTTTTCTCACCGTAGTAGGGGGTCGCGGTCATCGACGCGGGGGCAGAGTCGCCCTTTACGAAGATGTAGACGTTCCAGTCCGAGGTGGGAATTTCGCTCTGAATATTGCTGCTTGAATTCACGGCTACAAGCAGGAACTCATACCCGCCGCACTTTACATACTGGATATAGCGGTCGGTGCCGAGGAGGGTGAGCTTTCCGCTCTCCGCGTCAAATTCCATGGCGCGGGCGGACTTTACGTTTCCGCTTATCCAGCCGTCGGCTGTCAGAGTCATCTTCTTTGCGTCGGTGTATCTTGAGTAGTCATAGCCGGTCTTGAGGTTTCTGTCATAGAACAGGAAGCCGTAGTAATTTCCGGCGATGGAAATATTGTCGTACCACTTTGTATAGAGGGTTATCTCACTGCCGTACCATGAATTTATTTCCGAACCCGACAGGCTCTCAAGGCTTATCTCCGCCTCTTCTCCGGTATTCGGATTTACAAGATACCAGCCGTAGTGGAACTTTCCGTCGACAGCCGAAACACCCTTGTCAAGGTCGGATATGACGAGCTTATCGGTCTTTTTCAGGTATATTGTCTTATCCGCCTGACCCTCGCCGTAGCGGACGGTAACCTTTGTCTTTGTGATTATCTCGTAGGGGTATACGGTCATGCTGCCGGTAACTCCGCTTGTGAAGCTTACCCAGCGACCGTCAGAGGTTTTCCACTCGTTTGTATACTTATCCTCGGAGAGGTTGAGGTAGCCCTCAAGCGTCGCGAGCGTGAGCTTATCGCCCGGAGCGACGGTAAACGAGCCTGCCACGTTGCCGTCCTTGCCGTCAAGCACGGTTATCGTGCACATCTCTACCCACTCCGCATACAGAGTTTTGTCATAGATAAGATACCATGTGGTATTTACCGAGTCACTGAAGTCCTCATAGGCGTGCCAGCCGACGAATTTATAGCCCTCTCTTGTCGGGGTCGGGAGTCTGTAATCATCCTTGAAGTTGCCGGTGTAGCTGTCAAGCGTGACGCCGTCGGCGTTTGTCTCAAAGGAGATTGTCACCTTGTCCCAGACCGTGTAAAGAACATCTGTTCCGTCGTCGCTTATGTGACTGTAGAGGTAGGTGCCCAGCTGTGTCAGAGCTTCGCGAATGGTTATACCGGAGATCATGCTCTCGCGCCCCGGGAGGTCAAACGAGTAGCCGAGGATCTTGCAGCCCTCCTTTACGGGAGAGACGAATGTCAGCCCGTCCCACTCATAGATCTCAACAACGGTATTCTCCATGCTGCCGCCCATCGGATTTACGGTGAAGCGCTTTATCTTCGAGAACACAGCCTTTATTTCAAGGTCGCGCATATCTCTCTGCGAATTGAATAGAAGAGTCTTTGTGGTAACCTTTCCCGCGTATCTTACGTCATTCACGAGCCAGTAGAGGAATACGTATCCATCCTTTTCGGGGGTGAACTGTGAGAAGTCTATGGAGTCGTGACGGTAGTATACCGTTTCGGGGAGATCACCGAGGTTTTCGAGCGTCCCGCCGTCGAGGTCAACCGTCACCTTGTATGCTTTTTCAAATACGGCGGTGAGGGTAACCTTTGAGTTGAATTTCTTTGCGTTCAGCGTGGTTATTCTTATATAAGCGTTATATTCGTCCTTCGTCTCCCAGCCGAGGAATACGTACCCCTCCTTTACAGGTGTGGGGAGCGTCACGTCGCTGCCGTAGAAGAGGAACCTTGTCGGGTACTCGTCCGGCATCACGGCGTCGTCAATGCCGCGGTATTCGATATCGAAATAGACGCCGTTTTCAATCCAGTGTGCATAGAGGACTATATCACCGCGCAGCCCCTCTGTAGAGGTGACCCTCTCGGTGAACTCCGCATCGAGGAACCAGCCGTCAAATTCGTAATTATAGGAGTTTGTGCTGTCTCTTCTCGGATTTATAAATGTTACGGTCTCAATGGGGGTATATTTTGTGGGCTGTCCGTCGGTATCTCTGAAATATCCGCCGCCGAGCTCATAGCTGATAGAATAAACCTCAGGAACCCATTTTGCATAAAGAGTTGTATCGACGCCGAAGGAATTCTTGCCCGCGGGCTTATTCAGCCCCTCGTCGGAATACCACCCGGCGAACACATAGTTTTCCTTTGTGGGAACACAGAGGCTGTCAAAGTCGTAGATCTTGTTCGCGAGAATTATAAGGGAGGAAATCTCGCTTCCGCCGTTTGAATTGAAGCTTATATGTACGGGGTCGCCGTTGTTCTTATTCTCCGCGCGCCGGATATTCAGGCAGGGGAGAATGCCGCAGTCTGTATTATAGAAAATGCCGCTTTTGGATGTGTCGGATATCTTTACGTTCGACTCGCCGTCCGGGTTATAGAACCAGAAGTCGACAGAGCTGACGTCGCCCTCGATTTTCCGTCCCGAGCCGCGCGCTATTGCATAGTCGGACGCGGAAATGCTCTTTGATTCGGGGGTCTCGTGATTTTCAAAATACTCGTCTCTGTCCCAGAGGAAGATCTTGTCGGTGACATTCTCGTAGGTGTAATCTCCGTAGGTCGTGTCCTTGTAAAGGCTGTTTATAATGGTGTCGCTGAGGAGCGCCCTCTCTGCCTCGGTGAGGTTGTTCTTATAGAACAGCTCATTTAAGAAGTAGCGGACAGTCGAGAGCGCGTAGTCGTTATCTCGCGGGGTAGTGGTATATCCCGGCTGAAGCTTTCTCCAGTCGCCGAAATCCGAACTGTTGAGGTCGTAATCGTTGAAGCCCATTACGTCAAGAACCTTTGATGCGGTATACTTTCCGGAGTCGTATACCCATTCAATCGGCTCAACGCGGAACCAGTAGGTCCCTCCGACCTCGAAGGTAACCTTGCCGTCGTTTGATGTCTTGTTGAGATTATCGATAGCCGAGGTGCAGACGACCTTTGCATATTCGACACCGCCGAGAAGATAATATCCGTTCTCCTCCGGGGCGGTAAGCGCGTTCAGCCCGTCTATTATCTCCTGCTCGCTGACTACCGTCTGCGGGTACTTTCCGAGCTTGAACGATTTGCCGGTGTACTTGTCGCTCGTATATACCGCGTGTGCAATAGTGTCTCTCTTGATGACGAACGCGGACATCTCGACGCCGCCTATCTCCCATCCGGAGAATACGAAGCCGTCGTTTTCCGTCGCATAATCGGAGAGTTTTATGACTGCTCCCGCCTTGACCGTAACCGACGCTATTTCCGAGCCGCCGCGCGTGTCAAAGAGGAGCGTCACGTTCTCCTCGGGGTCAAAGTCCATACCGTCGGAATAGTCGAGCGTGACGCTGTCGCCGCGCTTTCCGCAGACGGTGCACTCCTTGTGCCCGGTGCCCTTCGTCGTTTCGGTGGAGGGAGTGTCAACTATGAGCTCGCTCCATGTGTGCTCTCCCCTATCGCTTACCTCCGACGTGTGCTCGCAGGTCGCCTCGTGCCAGTGGTAGCTCCCGTCGCTCGACCACCCGGAGGAGAAGGTATGTGTGTGTCCGCCGACATTGTCGCCGCCGCAGGCGACGAGCGCCGTACCGTACAGGAGCAGCGTAACACACAGAATGACAATGCTGATGATTTTTTTCATGTCAGATCACCTCATGCTTTTTGTGTTTTATGATTTTGTTGTGCACAGTCGCCCTGACAGAAAAAAGAGATAAACGCGGCACCCGTGTGCCGGAATACACAGGGGAGCCGTGGTCATCTATTAATCTGATAGATGACCGGGACAGACCGCAGAGGCGCCCTTTTCGTCCCCTCCCGTGCACCGGAGGGTGAAAATTCTGCTCCGCCTCTCACAAAATAATATATTTATACGCAAAATGAGTATGTTCTATTGACAAAATAACCAAACTGTGCTAAACTATACCGCGGTGCAGTTCATCTATCAGATTAATAGGTGACAAAAATCCGGGGCGCGATAACCGATATCGAAAAACAAAAATCCGGGTCGCTTTCCGGTCGTGCAATTCTCAATATAACGGTACCCCGTGTATCAATTTAATGAAAAAAGCGGTCAGGTCGTCCCCATTCCGGAGAGCAGCCTGACCGCTTCTTATTCGGTTCTGTATCAGATATTAACCGTCTCTGCGATATTATAGAGGTTCTTTACATAGATATGCCTTGCCTCGACCTCTATCTCCATGCGCTCTATTTCCCATTCGGAGAACTCCGCCTGCAGGTCCTCGCGGGTCTTGAAGCCCTTGTAGAGGTCGTCGAGTGCGAGGGCGTATCTTATCTCGGTCGCGACTACCTTGCCGCGGCGGGAGCATATAACGAGGTTTGAATTTCCGCGCAGGAGCTCGTCGACGGCGAACACGCCCATCTCGGTAGCCATGACGCGGTCTGCGAGGGTCGGATTTCCGCCTCTCACTATGTGGGCGAGCCTTGCAAAGCGGGTCTCGATACCTGTCGCCGCCTCTATTCTCTTCGTGAGGGCGGGTCCGTACTCCTTGCCCATAGCCTCGGAGACTATTATTATGAAGTTGCGCTTACCGAGCTTACGGGAACGCTTCATCTTCTCGAAGAGCTCTTCCTCCGAGAACGGGATCTCGGATATTACTATTGCGGTGGCTCCGGTCGCGATACCGGTATTGAGCGCGATGTCACAGGCGCCGCGCCCCATGACCTCAACGACGTTACAGCGCGCGTGCGACTCGCAGGTGTCGCGGAGCTTATCGACGAGCTCGACAACCGTGTTCATCGCGGTGTCATAGCCTATCGTACTGTCGGTCGACGTTATATCGTTGTCTATCGTGCCCGGCAGACCTATGCAGGGGACGCCGAGGGCGGTGAGTGCAGTAGCGCCGCGGAAGGTTCCGTCTCCGCCTATCGCTATTATTCCGTCAATGCCGAAGCGGCGGCAGGTCTCGACAGCCTCAAGTCTGCCCTCCTCGGTCATGAACGCGGGGCAACGGTCTGAATATAGTATCGTGCCACCCCTGTTTATAACGTTACAGACGCTGTGTACATCGAGCTGATGTATATCTCCGTCGATAAGCCCCGAGTATCCGCGGTAGATGCCCATGACCTCGACCCCGTTTGCGATAGCGGCACGGACAACCGCACGCACCGCGTCATTCATTCCGGGGGCGTCTCCTCCGGAGGTAAGAACGCCTATTCTCTTGAATTTTGTCATAAGAGCCTCTTTCTTTCCCTCTCTCTCATAGCGGGAAAATTGCAATATTCCTGATGTAATTTTGATTATACACCAATTTTTTTCGGTTTACAACAGGGTACGGCAAAATCTTTTCAAAAACTTAAAAAATCTCACGCGCGCCGGCGAAAATGATGATAAGCCGATTGACAAAAGAAAAAAACGGTGATATAATTGTAACATAAGTACAGTGGGATATGTTTTTCCACGGCACTCATGACCTTTAGCGGAAGGAAGGCTTAAAATGTATATAGCGCTTATTGCGGACGACAACAAAAAAGAACTGATGGCGCAGTTCTGCATTGCCTATTGCGGTATACTCGCGCGTCACAAGCTCTGTGCAACGCATATAACCGGTAAATACATCGCCGATGTCACAGGGCTGGAGATTGAGTCCTTTCTTGCGGGCAGCGCGGGGGGAACCGAGCAGATAGCCGCGAGAATAGCCTACAACGAGATTGACCTCGTGTTCTACTTCCGGAGTACGGATTCCGAGAAGGTGCCCTCCGCGGCACAGCTCGACCTGCTCCGCATGTGCGACACCTACAATATTCCCCTTGCTACCAATATAGCGACGGCAGAGGTGCTTGTTACGGCGCTCGGCGCTGGGAGCCTCGACTGGCGGAACCTCTTGAACCCTCACAGCGATTACAACCTCTCAAAGAGAAAGAGATAAATAAAAAAGCGACTGTCATTCAGAGACGCTCTGACGGCGCGGCGCATGCCGCGCGGGACAGTCGGCTTTTTTATAATTATTCGGAGATAAGGCTATGGCAAAACCGGAAAAGGCGGGCGTCCGCGTCCGCTCCCGCGCGTATGACATCGAGGACGGGGCGGAGCGGAGAGCCGAGGAATATGATAAAACCCATAAAGGAACAATAGAGCGCGACGGCGGGCGGGTCATCGTCCGCTATCGGGACACCGACGCCGGTGACATCTGCGAGATGATATATGACGGCATAGGGCGCCTCACCGTACAGCGCACAGGGCACGGCGCGCGCCGCCTCGTATTCGAGGAGGGACATACCCACCGTGACATATTCTCCGCCCCGCCATATTCAATAGATATGGAAGTGCGGACAAGGTCGCTCTCGCTTTCGGATGACGGCGGCTTTCGCGCGGATATAGAATATCTCCTTGACATAGGCGGGCAGGCGCGGAGAATGGAATACTCCGTCGAGATACTGCCGCCGGGGAGGGATAAATGGAAGTAAGCGAATTTACCGCGCGGCTCCGTGACGGGAAGGTCGCGGGGTGGTACATCTTCTCGGGCGAGGAGGATTACCTTAAAAAATATTACCTCCGGGAGCTCGCGTCGGCGGCTGTACCGGACGAGGGGCTCGCCGCCTTCAATCATATAGTTTTCGACGGGGCTGAGCCGGACTGCGCCGCGCTGACCGACGCTATAAAGTCGCCTCCGATGATGGCGGAGCGAAAGCTCGTCGAGTGGCGGTATGCCGACTTTGAAAAAATGCGGGAGGGCACCCGCCGCGCCATAGAGGAGTTAGCCCCCCTGCGTGAGGAGTACCCTTATACGACCGTGGCGTTCCTCTGTGCGGAGGAGGGCTTCGACGCCGGGAGCGCAAAGAGACCGGGGAAGCAGGCTGTCCGCTTCGGCAAAATCTTTGATATTCTGAATTTCCCGAAATCGACCGACCGACAGCTCATGGCATGGCTGAAAAAGCACTTTGACGCCGAGGGAATAGCCGTGACGGCAGATGCGCTCTCCGCGCTACTCCTCCGCTCCGGGCACTCTATGCAGGTGCTGAACGGCGAGGTTGAGAAGCTCGCGGCTTACCTAAAAGAAAACAGGCGGCGGGAGCTTACGCCACAGGACGTTGAGCATGTCGCCTCCGGCACTGTGGAGTGTGACACATTCACCCTCTCAAACGCGCTGACCGACCGGGACGGCGCGGCGGCGTTCCGCGCGCTCTCGGATCTGAAGACCCGGAGAACCGACCCGTCGGTAATAATAGGAATGATGGCGCGCACGTTTTCGGAGTTTCTCGCCGTTATCGGCATGATGACCGACGGAAAGGACGCAAACGACGTCGCGGCAATTCTCAAAATAAATCCCTATAAGGTGAAGATTTATGCAAAGGCGGCGAAGAACCGCCCACCGGAGGAGATAGCGCGGGTGCTCACCCGGCTCGTCGAGGTGGACGCCGCGTCAAAGTCCGGCGGTGCCTCCGGCTACTCTGCCGTCGAGATGTTCATTGCGGAAAATATATAAAGGAATAATTGAGAAGATATGAAGAAAACACTTGTATTAGTTCTTATATTCTGCGCCGCGCTGGCGCTCCCCCTCGCGCTCACTGCCTGCTCCGGCGGCGGGGAGGATATAAAATATGCGGAGATAAAGGTGCGCGACTACGGGACGATAATAGTAAAGCTCGACCGCTCCGCCGCGCCGATAACCGTTGATAACTTCGTGAAGCTCGCAAAAGAGGGCTTCTATGACGGGCTGACGTTCCACCGCTTCGTCAAAAATTTCGTCATTCAGGGAGGCGACCCGAACGGGGACGGCACCGGCGGCTCACCCGATACGATAAAGGGCGAGTTTTCCGAGAACGGAGTGAACAATCCCTTGAAGCATAAGCGCGGGACAATCTCCATGGCGCGCTCCATGAGCTATAATTCCGCGTCCTCGCAGTTCTTTATCTGCGTCGAGACGAGCGATAGCGTGTCTTATTCTCTTGACGGGAAGTATGCCGCCTTCGGCGAGGTGGTCTCCGGCATGGAGATTGTGGACAGGATGATGGAGGACGTCGGGGACCTCTCCGGCGCGGCATACGCCCTTGATAAAGAGGATCAGCCGGTTATGGAATCTGTGAGGATATACGACACCTACCCGGGATAATATACCGGATTTGACAATATAAGTTTGCAAAAACATATAAATATATCAACCAACCCGCCCCCCGACAAAACTAAGGAGACAAAAATGGCAACCTATTTTTCCGAACCGTCACACACCTTCAGCGAGTATCTTCTCGTCCCCGGCTATACGGATGAGAAGTGCATCCCGGCAAACGTAACACTCAAAACCCCGCTTGTGAAATACCGCCGCGGGAGCGAGGAGTGCCCGCTCACAATGAATATCCCGCTCGTGTCGGCTATCATGCAGTCGGTCTCCGACGACAGAATGGCGATAGCCCTTGCAAAGGAGGGCGGAATTTCCTTCATATACGGCTCGCAGAGCATAGAGGACGAGGCGGCGATGGTCGCGAGAGTCAAAAATTACAAGGCAGGCTTTGTGGTGAGCGACTCGAATCTCACCCCGGACAACACCCTCGCGGATGTCCTCGAGCTCGCAGAGCGTAACGGACACTCAACAATGGCGGTGACCGACGACGGCACCGGAACCGGAAAGCTGCTCGGCATTGTGACCGGGCGCGACTACCGCGTGAGCCGCATGTCCGGAGACGAGAAGGTATCTACATTCATGACCCCGCTTGAGAGGCTTGTGACAGCGCCGGAGGGCACCTCCTTGAAAGAAGCGAACGATATAATCTGGGAGCATAAGCTCAATTCCCTGCCGATAGTGGACAAGGAGGGAAAACTCCGGCACTTCGTTTTCAGAAAGGACTATGCGCAGCATAAGGAGAACCCGAACGAGCTGCTTGACAGCAACAAGAGCTATATTGTCGGCGCGGGAATAAATACCCTTGATTATGAGCGGCGCGTACCCGCGCTTATCGAGGCGGGGGCGGACGTCCTCTGTATCGACTCATCGGAGGGGTACACGGTCTGGCAGAAAAAGACGCTTGAATTTATACGGAAGAATTACGGTGACCGCGTGAAGGTCGGCGCCGGAAATGTCGTCGACCGCGAGGGATTTCTCTTCCTTGCCGAGTGTGGCGCTGACTTTGTCAAGATAGGCATCGGCGGCGGCTCGATATGTATAACCCGCGAGCAGAAAGGAATAGGAAGAGGACAGGCGAGCGCGGTGATAGAGGTTGCCGCGGCGCGCGACGAATATTATAAAAAGACCGGAATTTATATTCCGATCTGCTCCGACGGAGGAATAGTTCACGACTATCATATGACGCTCGCGCTTGCGATGGGGGCGGACTTCATAATGCTCGGTCGCTATTTTGCGAGGTTTGAGGAGAGCCCGACGCAGAAGATAATGATAAACGGGCAGTATGTCAAGGAGTACTGGGGCGAGGGGTCGAACCGCGCCCGCAACTGGCAGCGCTATGACCTCGGCGGAAAGGCAAAGCTTTCGTTTGAGGAGGGCGTCGACTCCTATGTCACATACGCCGGCGCGCTGCATGACAATGTGGAAAAGTCGCTCTATAAGGTGAAATCCACGATGTGCAATTGCGGCGTCACGAGCATTCCGGAGCTGCAGAAAAAGGCGAAGATAACCCTCGTCTCGGCGACGAGTATCGTCGAGGGCGGCTATCACGATGTAATGCTGAAAAACGCCCCGGCGACGAAGTAAAGCAGTTAGCAATGAGCAATGAGCAGTTAGCAATTTAGGGTGGATTGCTCCGTCCTAAAGAATATATTGTTTTCCCACGCAAAAAGGCGGCGGATTTTTCCGCCGCCTTGCTGTTTTTTTTGGGGGGGGGTTCAAAATAATCCGCGTTTTTTAATACACGGGTAGGGGGAGGCTGAGTGCCTCGCGGCACAGTGAAATACGGCTGTCGCCGTGTTATAACTCCTGTCCCGCGCCGGGCGCGAGTTTCTTTTTTCTTATTTTATAGTAGAGTAGCCCCGTCACATCGGCGAGGAGCCAGCCGATAGGAACCGACCACCATATACCGACGACACCGACGGAGGGCACGGCAGAGAGAATGTAGGAGAGCGCAACGCGGGAGCCGAGTGAGATGACGGTAAGAACCACGCTCATTCCCGGCTTGCCGAGCGCGCGATATAAGCCGTACAGCAGGAAAAGGCATCCTATGCCGCAGTAAAACGCGCCCTCAATGCGCAGATAGCGCACGCCCTCCGCGATGACCTCCGTCTCCCCCGCGTCGACAAAAAGCGACATGAGCGGTCCGGCAAAAAGAAAAACAAGTGCGGATATAATAATGCAGAAGGTCATGGAGATTATGAGCGCCGCCCGCAGTCCGGAGCGTATCCTCCCCTCTTCCCTTGCGCCGTAGTTCTGCGCTATGAATGTGGAAAACGCGTTTCCGAAATCCTGCACCGGCATATAAGCAAAGGCATCTATTTTCACCGCGGCGGCAAACGCCGCCATAACGACCGGGCCGAAGCTGTTTACAAGCCCCTGTATCATAAGAATACCGAGGTTCATCACCGACTGCTGAACGCAGGTGAGCATGGAGAAAGAGACAATCTCACGGATACGCCCGCGGCGGAGGTTGCCGACCCGCCGTATCGAGCGCGTCTCCGGATAGCGGATAAGCGCATAAAGTGCGATCCCGACACCGGAAAAATACTGTGCTATAACCGTTGCCTCTGCCGCCCCGGCAACTCCCCTGCCGAGACCTATCACAAACCAGAGGTCAAGTGCGATATTCATAACGGCGGAGACGGCGAGAAACGCGAGCGGCGTAACCGAGTTTCCGATAGCCCGGAGAAATGATGCAAAATAGTTATAGAGAAAAACGGCAGGTATTCCGAAAAATATTACAAAGAGGTATCTCCGCATATCTCCCCAGACCTCATCCGGGACGCGGAGAAAAATGCGGAGCCCATCAAGGCAGATATATGCAAGAACATTCAGAAAAACCGTAACGACGGCAATAAAGAAGAACGAGGCGCAGAGGCTCTCGCGGAGAGCTCTGTCATCCCGTTGTCCGAAGCGCATGGAAAACAGCGCGCCGCTCCCCATGCAGAGACCGAGAATGACCGAGGTCAGAAAGGTCATCAGCGTAAACGACGAGCCGACCGCCGCGAGGGCGTCCCGCCCGAGGAACTGTCCGACTATCAGCGTGTCGGCGATATTATAGCACTGCTGAAGCAGGTCACCGAGTATCATCGGGACAGCGAAAAGCAGCATGGACCTTGTAACAGATCCCTTTGTCAGATCACGGTTCATAATCCCCTCCGCAAGGAAAAGCAAATTACAGTCACAGATTATTCTACCACCCGCGCCACCGGAAGTCAATACCGTAAACCCAAGCCCTGCCGCTCAAAAAATCTTACACACGGCGCAAGCCGTATTTCGCAGCCGACAGGTTATTTCACATTTTCCGCGAGAAAAATATACCACACGGCGCAAGCCGTATTTCACCGTGCCGTAAAGTTCACTGCCGCCCCTCATTTTTTAATACACGGGTAGCCGGGAAAAGCTGTCACAGCGCAAAAAATGCCCCGGGAGCGGAATATTCCGCACCCGGGGCAGCTCTTTGTTATATTAGAAATATGTAAATAATTATTTACAAAATCATATCATTTTTTCCGGTTTGTTATCGAGGCGCCGATATTTGGAACGCGACCGGTTCTGAACATCGGCTTGAAATTGCCGGCTTTGAATGCTGACGACCGGGTGAAGATTAAAGGTTATCAAGAAAATCCTTTCCGCAAAGACCGGCGATTATATCGTCAAGGTCCTCATTGTCCTCATAGAAGAGGGTTATAAATTTCTTTCTTCCCTTGCCGTGTATGCGTACCTGTCTGCCGAGCTCCGACTGCATTTTAAGCTCAAGCTCACGGAAGTAATCTATTTTCGGAGCAGCGCTCTCGTCCTCTTCCTCCGTATCGGTCGGCTGACCGATTTTTTTCTTTGCCTTGTTGGCGCGCTTTACCTCCTCCTCAAGCTGACGGACGGTGAGCCCGTTGTCGGTCACCTTGCGGGCAAGAATAAACATATCGTCCGGGTATTTGAGCCCGAGGAGCGTGCGCGCATGCCCCGCGGAGAGTGTGCCGTCCGCGACCTTTGTAAGGAGTTCACCGGGGAGGTCAAGAAGACGCGTCGCGTTCGCTACGGCGCTGCGGCTCTTCCCCACCTTCTGCGCTATCTCCTCCTGCGTCATGTGGAAATCGTCGGCGAGCGAGCGATAGGCAGACGCCTCCTCGACCGGGTTGAGGTCCTCGCGCTGAATATTCTCTATCAAAGCAATTTCCGCGGTGGATTTGTCGTCCTTGTCAAGTATAATACAGGGGATCTCGGTCAGCCCCGCGAGCTTTGACGCACGGAAACGGCGTTCGCCCGCGATTATCTGATATCTCCCCTCCTTGCGCTCGCGTACCAGAATAGGCTGAAGAAGCCCGTTCTCTTTTATCGACTGCGAGAGCTGTTCGAGCGCCTCTTTATCAAAGGTTTTTCTCGGCTGATCGGATTTCGGATCTATTATCGAAACCTTTATATTCGTTATCGTGTGCTCTCCGTTCCCGCTACGCGACTCTATGGCGTTGTCGAGAAAAAGAGCGTCAAGCCCCCTGCCGAGCCCGCTTTGCTTCTTTGCCATAATGGACATCCTCCTCTGTATGTAAGTGTAAGTATGTGTAAGTGTAAGTGTAAGTATGTGTAAGCGTAAGTGCAAATGTAAAATGCGAAGTGTAATTTTAATAAGTAAATCGATATTCAATACAGAATATTGTATAATAATATACTTTCCCGCAAATTTTCCGGTAAAATTTCTTTCAAAAAAACGCGAAGACACGAAAAATCACATGAAAGCCGAATTTTCAAAAAATCAAGGAAACGGCGAAAAATCACAAAAAAATCGAAGAATAATCGCCAAAAACGCGCCGTACAGCGCCCCGAAAACACCCGAGCACTCAAAAACGCCTGAAAACCATTGCGAAAACACCGCAAAGCCGCCGAAAAACACCTCGAATGTCCGGAAAATCACCCGGTTTTCCACACCTTGCGTGTGGGAATGTGGAAAACTTATATACGGAGCATTAATTCTTTCGCAACGGCGGCATATTCAAGAGATCCTTTGCCGTAAGGGTCGTGATAGCATATCGGCTCTCCATAGCTCGGAGCCTCGGCTATGCGGACTGTTCTCGATATCGGAACGCGGAAAAGCTTGTCCGCGTAGTACTTTTTCAGCTCCGCGACGACCTGATTTGTCAGGGTTAGCCGCCCGTTATACATTGTAAGAAGTATTCCGGTGATCTGAAGCCCTGGATTATAGGCGGATTTTATGCGTTTTACCGTGTTCAGGAGCTGTGACATGCCCTCCATAGAGTAAAATTCGCACTGCATAGGCACGATAATGCCGTCCGAAATGGACAGCGCCTTGATCGTAAGCATGCCGAGAGACGGCGGACAGTCAATAAATATGTAGTCAAAACGGTCTTTTATCGACTCAATAGCCGGTTTTGTGAAGTTCTGCCCCTCTTCTTCCATGTCATAGAGCTCGAGCTCTGCACCGGCGAGGTCGATATTAGCCGGAACAACCCATAAATTCTTGAATTGAGTCTTGATTATAGCGTCGGAAATGTCACATTCGCCGATTATCACATCATAAACGGTCTTTTTTATCTTTGATTTCGGCAATCCCAAGCCGGTTGTGGCATTTCCCTGCGGGTCCATGTCAATAAGAAGCACCTTTTTGCCCTTATTAGCCACGGCGGCGGATATGTTTACGCAGGATGTTGTCTTTCCGACCCCGCCTTTCTGATTAGAAAAAGATACGATTTTAGCCATTGTTGGTGTCCTTTTTGAGATTTATCGCTTTGTATTATCTTACGGCTTGCAAAAGCAGCGTTTTTTTGCATTGCTTGCAATATATTCTTTTTTGATCTCAAATAATAGGCGTTCGCTGAAACAGGGTGCGGAAAAGCCTTTGCAAGCAAACCTTTTCCCTTATATTATACCAGTTCGCCCTTTTATTTGTCAATAAATCGGCGAAAAAGATATAAAAAATATTTTTCGCTACGCAAACTCCGCTCCCCCCTGCTTCGCCCCACCGAGGCTCCATAAACGCAGAGAAAATGCCGTTAAAAGCCCCGGACAAGGCGCAAAAAGCACCGCAATAGTGCCGCTAAAGCGCGCGGAAGGTAAAAACGAATGTTTCATGTGAAACAGATATGATAAACGCCGCCGGCACTCCTTTGACAGAGAAAAAGCTCATATCCGGCGAAAAATACGACTTTACCGTACGGAAACTACTTCAAAAGGCGCCAAACACGCTCCAAGTGACACCCAAAGCGCCCCAAACGATGACAAACACACTCTAAACAGCGCCGGAGACGTTTCATGCGGCGCCAAAAGTGCCATAAACGGTGCCAGACGCGTTTCATTTGGCGTGCAAAAACCAAACCGCGCTTGCCCGGAGTATAGATATAGAGTATAAGGCGCGAAAGCGCGGGCATAAAAGGCTGCCATGACAGGCATAAACGCTCACAATTCGCATTGCAGTGCCAAAATGTGCTATACATAGTCGCAATCTGCTTTGCAGAGTCTGCGTTCCACTACACCGAACTTGCATGCACTATACAGAGTACGCAATCCGGTATCAAGGCTTTTATATTAAGCGCAAACGCCGCTTAACCGGTGAAGATGCCAGAAATGGCGGAGACGGCAGAAATGGTGGAGGCGGTGGAGAGATCCGAGAGGACAAGAGAAAGCGTCGACGGCGGTGAAAGACAACAAAGGCGCGAGGAGAACGAGGGAGAAAAGGCATGCATGCGTGATTAAAACGCAAGCTGCGGTGGCAATACCCCTCATAAAGTGCAAAACAAGGCTGTGACGGCACATATTTCGCGTAAACGGCGCAAAAAAAATGCGACCGTGGTAGCTATACCCGCCTAATTGACTGCGAACGCTGCTATGATGGCTGCATCCCGCGTAAACGGTGCAAATGTGACTGTGGCAGCTATACACCCCGCCTAATCGACTGCAAACGCTGCTATGATGGCTGTATCCCGCGTAAACGGTGCAAATGTGACTGTGACAGCTATACACCCCACCTAAACGGCCGCAAACGCTGCTGCGATGGCTGTATCCCACATAATCGGCGCAAAACGCGGTCATGGGGGTGGACACGCTCTAAAAGAACGGACGCAAAAACGGTTTTATGACGTGATACATCTCATAGAATGAGCATGAAAGCACATTGAAAGTACATTTTGCACCGCAACACCCCCCTGAAAATAGGGATAAAACGCATTTGCGTCGCAACACTCCGCAAAAATAGAGATAAATCACACTTGTACTGCGGCACGCCGTAAAATATCACCCTACTTTACGGCGAAATGGGATGGAGTGGCGCTTCATATGAAACAATACGATTAGTAGAGTGTACCCCCACTTACTCCACACATGCGGGGTGAAAACAAAAAAAGCAATAAAAGCGACTAAAACAAGAGAAATAAGCGAAAGAAAGCCAGGCAAAGAACGGTAAAATCCGAAAAAATGCGGCAGGAAGTAAAAAAGTAAAAGAACAAGGCGCGCAGAGCTAAGCGCGGGTAGCTCATTACATATGCCCACTAATACGCTGACTATCCGCAAAATTGAATGTTTCACATGAAACATTTATAATCAGTCCCCTACCCCGCTAAAAAGTATATGCTTAGCCTATAATAAGCGAATGTGCCCCTACTCTCTTTTCCCCACTGATGTTTCACGTGAAACACAGAATACTTGACGCCAAAGCTGGAATGTTTCATGTGAAACAATTAAAAAAGTATTTCATTCGGTGAGAAATGCGTGATGTTTCATTTGAAACATTAAATACTTGCCCACTATGGCAATGATTTTTTTATAAAAATGACGGCAAACCGCTAAAAATCAGACAAATCGCGGTAAAAACAATAAGAAAAACAGACAGTTGGAAAAAACGGGCGAAATCAAGAGGAAAACAGGAAGAGCGTGGCAAAAAAAGCGCCGAAAAGAGCCGGAGGTGGACACGACCAAGCCTCGTGAGGTGGTATAAAGAGTAAAACGAGACTCAATAAGGCATAGAGATGGGTCTGCGCAAGGTAAAATACCACCGAAAGTGCCATGAATAAGCGTCGAAACGGGAAAATAAAGAAGAAGCGTGACCATAAACGGCGTTTTTGATATAAATAGTGCGAAAACATAGGCAAATTCCCTGTTTAA
>CALDMI010000381.1 GCA_937914815.1 uncultured Clostridia bacterium | reverse complement strand
CCGGCTCACGCTCTATGGGTGTACCCGTGTACACTGCAGTATAGATCATATCGCCGGTTACGGGGCGGACCTCCTCAGACCATCCGGCGAAAGTATAAGTGTATTCTCCGTCGGCAATCTTTTTCGGGTCTTCCGGCGGGGTCGGCATATCGCCGTAGCATAGCACCTGCCGCTTCAGCGCCCTGCCGTCGGACATGAAGACTATCATATACTCCTGCTTCACGGCGGTGGCGGCTATACTCACGGCGGACTCAGGCATTATAAACGAATCCCCGGTAAAGACCGACTCGCGCCCGTCGGGGCGTATTACGCTCATGTAGAGAAGCTTTATTCCGTCGGGCACCGTTACGGACACGGGCACAAGCTCGCCGGGGTAGGCATATCGGAGAGTTGCCGAAATGCCTACGAGATCGGAGGGTATCACATTCACCGGGTACTCCGCATTGAAGGAGTATTCCGTCCCGGAGGTCGCCTGAAATGATACACATTCCCCGTCCTTTGAAAATTTTACATAGCTTCTGCCCCCCTCGCCGTCCGGCACGGACAGGCGGAGCTCCGAAAGCCCGGCATCCTCCGGCACGGAAAGTGTGGCTTTCATCGCGATGTCGTGTACCTCGCCGTCGATGTCAAGAAGCGACAGCGCATAGCGCTTTCTTCCGGTCTGTGACGCCGATACCGATACACGGAGGTGGGGTGTCCCCTCCTCTGCCATGCGGCGCAGCTCCGACGGGCGGAGCGTCAGCGTGCAGTCCCGGAGCTTCAGCACAAGCTGTCTTGTGCCGTCCCATATACGGAAAAAGCCCGAAAGGTCGACTTCCCTGTCGCCTGTTTGCGTGCAGTCGACGGTATACGACGCAGCGCCCTCTGTTATTTCCGCCCCGCCGCTGCTGAGCGGTATGAGGTAGCCTACCGAGAAGACGGCGGTATACTCGCGCGCCCCTGTGACGGGCTCCGGCATCGGGGCAAAGCCCGTGAAGGTATAGCAGTAGCTCCCCTCCGGTGCCTTTTCCGGCAACACGGGGCAGGACGGCATATCGCCCCATCTCACCGACACAACGGTTCTCTTTCCGTCTATCGTCCAGCCTATATCATAGTAGTTATATTCGATGTCAAACTGCGGGTAAAGCTTCATATCCTGCCACACCGCGGAGAGGTCCGTCGGATTTCCGTCCTCGTCAACCCAGTGGGAGAAGGTATAGCTCCCCCGCGCGTCATCCGGCTTTTTCGGCAGGTCGCCGGAGAAACCGGCATATGTCCCGCTGTCGACCGTGGTTCTGTATATCTCGGTGCCGTCGTATGAGAAGAAACGGACGGTGACCTCTTTTGCGCCGAACACCGACTTTGTGAGCGAGGTTACGACGGTATAATGGGCGTCTGCCGCAAGTTCCTCACGCGGGGATATTTCCCCGTTTTTGCGTGCGGCAATAAGCGCGGTTACGCCCGTGTCGGGTACATAC
>CALDMI010000380.1 GCA_937914815.1 uncultured Clostridia bacterium | reverse complement strand
TGACAAACGCGCGAGGTGGTGTTATAATTATTTTGTGTGAGCGGGGCAATCGCGCGGTATCATGCCGAAAGGTCTTACCGTGAGGAAAGTCCGGGCTTCGTAGGGCAAGGATAACGGATAACATCCGCCGAGGGTAACCTCCGGGATAGTGCAACAGAGATATACCGCCGCGACAGTTCGCGGTAAGGGTGGAAAGGCGAGGTAAGAGCTCACCCGGGCAGGCGGTAACGCAGGCTCGCTGTAAACCCTATCCGAAGCAACACCTTGACGCCGGGGTCTCCCCGGGGGCTGCCCGTCCCATGTCGTCATGGTGGCACAGAGCCTGCGGGTAACCGCAGGACAAGATAGATGATTGCCGCGGAGCCGCAATCCGGAAAGAACGGAGCGGAGCCGCACAGAACCCGGCTTACAGGCTCACATAAAATCACCATTTTCCCCGACCCGCCCTATAATGTGTGTGTCGGGAGATTTTTATTAAGGTCTCATCTCCCGCCGTATTTTTCCGGCAGGAGGTGACACAATGTCTTTATCGGAGCGGCTGACGGCACTTGGCGGAGATATCTCATTTATCGGGTACGGGAAATCAAACCGCGCAGCCCTCGCATATCTTCGCGCCATCGGCGCTGTGAACGACCTGACCCTCCGTCAGGCGGGCGGAGATGTGCCGCCCGGGATATTCCGGCGCGCGTTTGTCGGCGAGGGGTATCTCTCAAATCTCACGGAGCGGGCGTACATAATCTCGCCCGGGGTGCGGCGCGACGCGCTGTATGCCGGGGCGCCGGAGGGGGCGCTCGTAACCTCGGAGATTGAACTGTTCGACGACGCGGCGGCGGGTGATATATTCGCCGTCACCGGCTCGGACGGCAAGAGCACGGTCACGACCCTTATTTCCCTGCTCATAGCAAAGCATTACCGGCGGGTCGACGCCGTGGGAAACATCGGGCGCCCGGCGCTCACGGCGCTGTGTACCGAGGCGGGGGCGGCATACGCGCTCGAGCTCTCGAGCTTTCAGCTCATGTACCACGCGCCGAGGAGCTATGCGGCATGTCTCACAGGGATAAGCGAAAATCACCTGAACTGGCACCTCGACATGCGGGAATATATCGCGGCGAAGAGGCGGATATTCTCGCGCACGGAGCGCGCGGTAATCGGGCTTGACTGTGGGGAATGTCGGGAAATAGCAAAAGAAATTCACCCGTTCGCGGTCTTTTCCGCGGAGCTCTCCGATGCGGAGACAGCGCGATACGGCGCGGAGGTATGCGTGCGCGCCGACGGGGAGAGAATATACATAAACGGGCGGGCGGTCTATGACCTCCGGCGCGCGGCACTGCCCGGCGGGTACAACGTAAAAAACATGTGCGCCGCCGTCGCCATGACGGCGGGGATCGCGGACGAGGGGGACTTTTCCCGCGTATTTGACAGCTTCCCGGGGCTCCGGCACAGGCGGGAATACATAGGAGAGTGTCTCGGGGTCGGATTTTACGACTCATCGATTGACTCTACCCCGGCGAGGTGCGAGAGCACGCTCGAGAGCTTCCCGCGCGGGGTTGTACCGATACTCGGCGGGCGGGGAAAGAACCTCTCGTATGACACGCTCGGCAGGTCTCTCGCAAAATGCGCGGCGGGAGTCGTGCTGATCGGGGAAAACCGGGGCGAGATCGCCGCGGCGCTCTCCGGGCTCGACATACCGACAGTCGCTGCCGGGTCGATGACGGAGGCAGTGGAAGCCGCGTTCCGCCTCGCGCTGCGGTACGGGGGCGGGAGCCCGACTGTACTTCTCTCCCCCGCCTCGACAAGCTTTGACATGTATGAAAATTTTGAGCGGCGGGGCGACGATTTCCGCGCCTGCGCCATAAAGATTATAAAAAGCAAGGACACCGCGGGGCTGACGGATTACCGACCGCCGACGGCTGGATAAACGAAAGGAAAACAAAAAAATGAAAAGACTGACGGCTATTCTTCTCTGCCTGCTGACTGTCATATGCTCTGTACTCGCGCTCGGCTCCTGCGCGAAAGGCGAGGTCGACATTCCCTCCGGAATGAAGATATGCAAGGGCGGCGCCGACCTCGGGTACTATTTCTTCGTGCCGAGCGAGTGGACGCTCTCAAACTCCGGGAGCGTTTACTCCGCATATGTATCCTCCCTTGACAACAGCTCGGTCTCTCTTACCGAAACCGACCTCCCGGAGGGGACGCTCGACGCCTATTTCAAGGAGTCAATGTCAAAGTCGAATTTTTCGATAACCTATGTTGTCGACGGCAAGGAGTGCCTCTTCGGGAAGCGGCAGGCAATAAAATACGTCTATGACTACATGTACACAGAGCGCTCGTTCCGCACCATGCAGATACTTGTTCCCTACGGAGAGCGGCTTCTGCTCTTCACCTACACCGCCTCCGGCGCGGAGAGGTCGGGCAGCGGAAAGACCTATTACGAATATCACACGGAGAACGTCGACAAGATAACCGAGGAATTTCTCTTCGTGGACAAGAACGGAGAGGTTGACAGCAAGACAGAGTCCGCGCCGGAATATGACAGCGACGGCTGGCGCCTGCTTTCCGACAGGGCAAAGGCGGGATTTGATTTCTATGTCCCGGCGGACTACATCACCGACCGCTCCGAGGGGCTCGTCGCGGCGCACGCCGCCGACCTCTCGAACGTCAATCTCACCGCCGCGACGGCTACCGGAGTTTCGATAGACAAGTACTGGGCAAACCGGAAAGAACAGCTCCGGGATATTGTCGGGGAGATAACCGAGATACGGGTCGGAGAGGCGACGGAGTTCGGCAACTCGAAGAACGCCTTTCTCTACGAGTACACATACGAGCACAACGGCACGGTCTATCACGTTTATCAGGTTCTCGCCGTCACTCGCTTCAAGGGGTACGTCATGACATTCACGGCGACGGAGGAGAATTACGGCAGCCATACCGACGAGATTATAAAAATGTGTGAGAAGGTGAAATTCTGATGCCGGAGACGAAAGCGACCGTCTATCTTGACAACAGCGCGACGACGAAAATCTGCGACGCGGCGCTCACGCGGTATATCGATGTCTCGCGGGAGCATTACGGAAATCCGTCATCGCTCCACGGGGTAGGATATGACGCGGAAAAGGTGCTCACCGGGGCAAGGGAGACCATAAAAAAAACGCTCTCGGGAGAGGGCGGAGAGATAATATTCACCTCCTCCGGGAGCGAAGCAAACAACCTTGCCCTGCTCGGGCGGATGAGGGCAAAGGAACGCTTTCGCCGCGGGGGTAAGGTCATTATATCCGACGGAGAGCATGCCTCGGTCGACAGTACGGCAGAGGAACTCGCGCGCGAGGGATTCACGGTTCTCCGTGTCCCGACCGCCGGTGGGTTTATTGACGCGGACAGGCTCGCAGAACTGCTTGACGACAAGGTGTATCTTGTCAGCATAATGCATGTGAACAACCTTACGGGCGCGGTCTATGACATTCCGCGGCTCGCGGCACTTATACGGCAGAGGGCGCCGGAGTGCGCGATACATACCGACGCGACGCAGAGCTATATGAAGCTCCCTGTTTCGGCGCGCGCGCTCGGCGTCGATATGATAACCGTCTCGTCACACAAAATCGAGGGTCCGAAAGGGGTCGGCGCGCTCTGGGTATCGGACAGGCTGATAAAGTCCGGCGGGCTCTCCCCGGTTATATTCGGCGGTGGGCAGGAGCGGGGGCTCCGCTCCGGGACGGAGAATGTCCCGGCTGTTGCCGCGTTTGCCGCGGCGGCGGAGGTCGGGGCGGCGAAGCTAAAAGAAAACGCCGAGCGGCTCGCCGCACTGCGCGGGTATATTGAAAAGCGGATTGAAGATGAGCCGGGGCTCTCCGGCTATCGGGTCACGGTGCCGCGGGAATATGCGCCGCACATTCTGAATATCATATCTCCGGGGATAAGGAGCGAGACACTGCTCCACTACCTCTCATCCCTCGGGATTTATGTATCGAGCGGGTCTGCCTGCTCGTCAAACTCAAAGGTGCGCCACCGCTCTGCCCTCGATGCCTTCGGGCTCTCGCCCGATGAGGTGGACTGTTCGATTCGTGTTAGTCTCTCGCATGAGAACACGGAGGCTGACCTTGACGCGCTCGCAGACGGGCTCGCAACCGCTGTCGCGCGGCTCGCAAAAAAGAGGTAGCACATGACGGTACGGATAATATCGGTCGGGACGCTGAAAGAAAAATATCTTTCCGACGCCATGGCGGAGTACGGAAAGAGAATTTCACAATATGCAAAGCTCGAGACAGTGGAGCTGCGCGAGGAGAGAATACAGAACGAGGACGACGCGGCGGAGGTGTCGCGCGCGCTCGCCGCTGAGGGAGAGCGGATACTTGCCGCCGCACCGCGGGACTCCTACCGCGTCGCGCTCTGTGTTGAGGGGCGGGAGGTGAGCTCCGAGGAGCTTGCGGCGATGGTCTCACGGGCGAAGGACACCTGCGGGAAGCTGACGCTCATAATCGGGTCTTCCCACGGGCTGTCCGGGGAGGTCAAGGCGGCGTGTGACGCGCGGATTTCCTTTTCCCGTCTTACCTTTCCCCACCAGCTGATGCGGGTGATACTCTCGGAGGCACTGTATCGCTCGTTTACCATTATTGCGGGGAAAAGGTATCACAAGTAGCCTGTCGGCTGTGAAATACGGCTTACGCCGTGTTATATCAAGTTGGGATTTCCGGGAAATGGCGGGACATAGACGCGTTTGAATAGCGGCGGTCGCCGGTGACCTCCTTTATAACCTTTATAAAGGGCGGGAACGTTACGGTTGCGCCCTCGTCCGGCAGCTCGGT
>CALDMI010000379.1 GCA_937914815.1 uncultured Clostridia bacterium | reverse complement strand
TCCTCCGAGCCGGAGTAGCAGTTTATAAAGGTCTTTACGTGCGGGACGTCGATCATGTGATATGGGTTTTCGAGCGAGACAAACACCGTCGGTATCGTGTGCGCAAATACCGGGACGTCCGCCCCCATCGGCGGCGCCCATTCTATTCTCACCGTCGTCTGATTCGACCGTGTCTGTATCGCCGCGGAGTAAATTATAAGGTCGTACTTTTCGGTAAATTCCCGCACCGGGGTCATCATACCCTCAAACCCCGGCGACGGCTCAAACACCGTGACGTCAAAGCCCTCTTCCCGGAGAGCCGAGAGAAACCGCCCGTTCTCCGATGCGTCAACGTTGAATACCGTCGCCCCGGAGGACTTGTTCTCAAGCGGATAAAACAGTACACGGGGGTACCTCTCCGGCGTCAGCGGCAGTACCCCGGGCTCCTCCTTTACAAGGGTTATCGCCGCCCGAGCACACTCCCGCGCCCAAATGCGGAACTGCTCTTTGCCGACCCGCTCCCGCGCCTCATGTATCTCCGGGACGAGCCGTCCCGCCGCCCTCTCCGGCAGCCCGAGCGAGGCTTTCAGCGCGAGAATCCGCGTCACAGCGTCCGAGAGCCTCTCCGGAGTTATAATCCCCGCGTCATACCCCCGGCGCATGTATTCAAGATCCTCCGGGAGCGATTTTGTGAAAAGAAACATGTCGCACCCCGCGGCAATCGCCATCGGCACAAGTTTCTCGCGCGGGAGGAACACAGCGACCCCCGCCATAGTGCTCGAGTCGGTGACAACGAGCCCCCGGAAGCCGAGCTTTTCGCGCAGGAGCCCGGTGACAAGCGGGTATGAAACGCTCGCGGGCAGGATTTCACTGTCCTTTATCCCCGGGCAGAGGCGGCGGGTGTACGCGGGCTGAAGAATATGCCCGACCATGACGGTTTTCACCCCCGCGGCAATACATGCGGAATAGACCCGCCCGTAGCTCCCGTCCCACGCCTCACACGACATGTCATTTACCGACACAGCCACGTGCTGATCCCGCTCGTCCCGTCCGTCCCCCGGAAAATGCTTTGCCGAGGCGGCGAGCCCGCGCCGCTGTACCTCTTTTATATACTCCGCGCCGAACTGTGCGACCCTATGTGGGTCGGAGCCGAAGGTGCGCGTATTGGTTATCGGATTTCTCCAGTTATAGTCTATGTCCACAATGGGCGCAAACGCCCAGTTTATCCCTGCGGCGGCGCCCTCAACCCCGCAGACCTCGCCGAGGCGGCGGGCAAATTCAATATCCCCCGTCGCGGCAATCTCCATAGGGCTACCGAGCCGGGTCCCCTCGCTCACAGCACCGTTCCCCCCCGCCTCAAGATTTGCGGCGACGAGGAGCGGAACGGCGGAATATTTCTGCATGCGCCGCGCCGCGGCGAGCGTCTCGTCAAGGCTCATAGGTCGGCTCATGTACCCGCCGGGGCGCACTTCCCTGCCGATATAGCGGCAGTATTCCTCATCGTCATTATAGGTCACAAGGCAGAAGAGCTGTCGGAGCCTGTCCTCCGTGCTCATTCTGTCAAGTGTGCCGCGCACCCACGCTGTTTCCTTGTCCGAAAGATAAAACGGCATGCCGGAAAGCTCGTTATCGGAAATCATACTCTCCCCCTCCGCATTCCGGAAAAGAGCGAATTTTGCCCGCTAACCCCGGAATATGACAATAATTATTTACAAAATCAAGAATTCTCGCCCGCCCTTCCGTGCCGGAGCTACTTCTTCAAGGTCACAAATTCTATTATTTTCTCCTCGTTGTTAAGGTAGATAAGGAAGAGCACGAGTATCGCCGCCTCGACCACCTTATATACGTCTGATGTGAAATATGCGCGCATAAAGCTTATCTGCCCGAAGCCTATCTGAATAAATTCATAGCCTATGCACCCGAGGAGTATCGCAACCTGCTTATTGCAGAATTTCATAATGAACCCGGAGAAAAATAGCGGGAGAAAGCAAGCGAACATCGAGCCGATTGTCGAGAAGTTTATAGTCGGGGTCACCCCGTTTGTCGAGCAGACCGAGAGCGCGCCCGCCGCGCCGAGAAACGCCCCGGAGACAAGATAGCAAATAAGCGCGTTCGCCCTCTCGCGCACCCCCGCCGCCGCGGCTATCCTCTGCCCGGTCGCGAGCGCGCGGTAGTCGTAGCCGAAGCGGGTGTAATGGAAGAGCAGAACCATTATGATAAGCGATACAACAATTATCGGAATCATCGCCGCGGGAGTGGTCACGAAGCGATAAAAGGACGGGTCGGTCCCGAATCCCACCGGCTTTAACCCCCCGGTTATAATAGCCGTCACGCCCTCCAAAATAAGCGTCATTCCGAGCCCTATTATCATGGGCGGGAGGCGGAGGGTGATATAGAGAATACCGGATATTCCCGCGACAATACAGCCCGAGACAGCCGCGACAAAGAGCATAAGGAGCGGTCCCGCAGAGGCAGCCACAGCCACCTTTGCCCCTATCACCCCGGATATGAGCATCACCGCCCCGGTCGAAAAGTCAAATCTCCCGGTGTGCAGATTTATCGAAACGCCGAAGGAAAGGAGAAGAACGTAGGTGAGCCCGCGGAAGAATATAAACCATGTGTTGTCGTCCGGGAACAGCCGCCCGCCGACGGCAAGACAAGCGACCGCCATTACCGCATAGCATATGAGCGGTATCACCGCCATTCCGGCTGCCCGCTTTATAAGCTCCGCCACGGCGGAGCGCCGCATACCGCCCTTTTCTTTTTCCATAAATGCTCTCCCCCACAAAGCCGCAAGAGGAGCGCGGAGCCGCGCCCCTCCGGCAGACCTTTATTTGTTATATTCCTCGTGAATTTTCATAGCCTCGGCATAATCCGCATCGCAGAGCCGCAGAAAATCGTCATAGCTCCCGCCGACAAAATGCTCTATAACCGGCTTGTTGTAACAGAAGCCGTCGGTCTTGTTGTCGGATTTCAGCATATCGGCGAGCATGTCCTTGCTCGTCGCGACCCAGTAGGTCATGCCGACGCGCGGAACGTTTCCGTCGGAGTCACGGAGGTTCTTTCCGTCAAGAGCCGAGAGCACGAGAACAAGCCCCGGAGCCATCGCGGAGGCGTATTTTCCGCAGTCGTAGGAATAGCCGATGTCGAAGGATTTTTCATAGGAAGAGGTTATCGCATCGACCCCGCCGACCGTCAGCCCCTCTATCTTCGACCCGCTCGCAATTCCGTATGCGATATTCGTCACCGTGTCCCCGGCGCCGACGCTCAGGATACACGTTCCCCCGGCTACAAGGCTCTGCGTTAGCTTGGTTGAAAACGCGTCGTCAAATGCGAAGCCGTCCATATATCCCTTTATCGAGTACTTTTCGCTTTTGAATTTCGCGGTGTCTATTCCCTTGCCGGAGATCTTCGTTTTCAGCTCGTCCCGCGTCTTTGCCCCGTCATAGCTCGTCCCCGCGTCCTCCGAGAGGTAGGCGAGAATACCGGCGAGCCGCTCAACATGCATCGAGACGGCATAGGAAGTCGCGCCGCCGAAAATCGTGAAATTCCGCTGTCCCTTTTCCTCGACGAAATACTTTGCCATAGCATATCCCGCGTCATATTCGGTCTTTTGGAGCGGAGCCACCGAGCCGAGATAGTAAGGTATATCCTTTATCTGCTTATACTGCTCCTCGGTCGGGTGCCCGGTCGGGAGGGCGACGTACATTTTCTTCGCCGCCGCGGCGTTTACCGAGGCTATTATATCGTCGTCAGAGAAAAGAAGTATCGCATTGTAGCCCTTTGACGCATAGGTATTTATCGCCGAGACCTCCGCCTCCGAGGACGAGGTCGTGGTGAAATCAAAGGTTATTCCCATCTCGCGGCCGAGACCGTTCAGATATTCCTCCCATGCCGCCGCCTCGCCGGAGGAGTCGTCCTCACGGAGTATTCCTATCTTATAATTTTTGTTCCCGCCGGAGCAGGAGACGAGCGGGAGCACCGAGAGGAGCGCCACCGCGAGGGCAAGAATAAACGCCGTCTTTCTTTTCATATCAGTTTCTCCTTTTTGTATCTGTTTTTTGTAAATTTTTATTTACATATTTCCGTGAATAAAATCCCGTAAAATCAATACACGGGGTGTACTATCTCGGGAGTAAGCGCTGTCTCTTCCCTATCGTGAAGAGAAAAACCACGAGGACGAACAGAACGCCCTTGACTATCTCAAGATACCAGCTCCCGGTGACGAATATATTCATAAACGAATCAAGAAAAGCCATCGAGAGAGCACCGAGCAGCGCCGCATACATCTTTGAGCCGGGTCCCCCGTTCATGTTCATTCCTCCGAACACAAGGGCAATAAGCATATTCATTCCGACGGAGGAGCCGGAGGAGGACGAGAGCGTCGGCGTCTCGACTATCAGTGAGAACGCCGCGAGCCCTATTCCGATCCCCGCGAGGGCGAATGAAAGAATGGTGAGGCTCTTCGGCTTTATGCCCGAGAGCGCGGCGCATACCGGGTTTCCGCCGAGGAATTTTTCCCGCCGCCCGAGCTTCGTAAAGTAGAAGAGAAAACAGCAGAATATCTCGAACGCCAGAAGTATCGCGAGGCGGAAGCCCGTGGTATTGAGCCCAGAAACGAGAGAAAACGGAACCGAGATCTTCGCATTCTCCCCGAGGGTCGTAAAGAGAAGATTTGAGACCGAACCGTAAACGTTCATCATGACGATAGTCATAATGAACACCGGGAGATTGAAAAATGACGCGAGCACCGAGTTCGTAACGCTCAAGGTTACCGCCGAGATAATGCAGACGATTACAATCAGCGGCACGCTCCCCGTCCGTATCA
>CALDMI010000378.1 GCA_937914815.1 uncultured Clostridia bacterium | reverse complement strand
GTACATACCCGGGAGCGAACGCTTCCGGCATATCGGCGACAGCCGTTTTTTTCTATATGATGATCACTTCTGCGCTTCCTCAACAGCGACAGCCACCGCAACGGTAGCGCCGACCATCGGGTTATTACCCATACCGATAAGTCCCATCATCTCAACATGCGCCGGAACAGAGGACGAACCTGCGAACTGCGCATCGGAGTGCATACGACCCATTGTATCGGTCATACCGTAGCTGGACGGACCTGCCGCCATGTTGTCCGGATGGAGCGTTCTTCCTGTTCCTCCGCCGGAGGCAACCGAGAAGTACTTCACTCCGTTCTCAACACACCACTTCTTATATGTGCCGGCAACGGGATGCTGGAATCTTGTCGGGTTGGTGGAGTTACCGGTTATGGAAACACCGACATTTTCAAGCTTCATGATAGCCACGCCCTCGGGAACATTGTCAGCGCCGTAGCACTTGACAGCCGCGCGCGGTCCGTTCGAATAAGCCTTCTCTTCAACAACCGTGACAGTCTCGGTGTAAGGGTCGAACTCCGTCTTTACATATGTGAAGCCGTTGATACGGGAGATTATCATCGCCGCGTCCTTGCCGAGTCCGTTAAGGATAACGCGAAGAGGCTTTACTCTTACCTTATTTGCGTTAAGCGCAATCTTGATAGCGCCCTCTGCCGCCGCGAAAGACTCATGTCCGGCGAGGAAGCAGAAGCACTCTGTCTCCTCGGAAAGAAGCATCTTACCGAGATTTCCGTGTCCGAGACCGACCTTGCGGTTTTCGGCAACGGAGCCGGGGATACAGAAGGACTGAAGTCCTATTCCGATAGCCGCCGCAGCGTCTGCCGCCTTCTTGCAGCCCTTTTTCAAAGCTATCGCGGCACCTACGGTATATGCCCAGACTGCATTTTCAAAGCATATGGGCTGTGTACCTCTGACTATCTTATCGCAGTCTATTCCTGCGGCAAGCGTAATATCACGGCACTCCTCTATGGAGTTTATGCCGTACTCTTTAAGAACGCCGAGAATTTTTGCCTCGCGTCTTTCGTAATTTTCAAAAAGTGCCATTCTCGCGCCCTCCTATCACTCTTTGCGGGGATCTATGTACTTTACCGCGCCATCCTCTTCGGTAAATCTG
>CALDMI010000377.1 GCA_937914815.1 uncultured Clostridia bacterium | reverse complement strand
AAAGCTGTCATAGGCTGAAAGCCATACACGCCCCTGCCCCTCTGCGACTATTTTCGAGCCGTCGACCGGGCAGAATGTAAAGTAGACCTTTGCCCCGGAGCGCTTGAGCTCCCGGATTACGCGGTTCAGCTCATCTTTATAATAAGCGTCAGAGACCGAGCACCATGTATTGTCATTCGGGTCATTGTAATCGCGGTGCTTCTCCTGCTCTGTCACATCGTTCCAGTTGCCGTCAAAGCGGGAGCGCACGCGCTCGTTCATAGTGACGATATACGCGTCGATATAGTTTTCCTCACGGCAGTACTGTTCGCGGCGGATATTCTGAAAATCGCCGTATTTTGTCATGTAGTATGTGCCGTTCGATATTCCCGCCTTTACGACCTCGGTATAATCGCGCGGGGTCGCGGTATATCTGTAATTCATATTGAAGTCCGAGAACGCGCCGAGGACATTAGTGTAATTTGAAATATCGACATGCCAGAGGATATTGTACATGCACTCAATGTCGCGGAGGGTCTTCCAGTACAGCTCCCGCTCTCCGAACATATATGCGGAGTTCTCCGGTGCGAAGAGGACGATGTCCCCCGCCGCCGTAAAGTCGCGGAGCGCCTCAAGATACAGCCCTCCGTTCGTCGTCCTCGTGGTGCCGAAGTTTATAACCGTATACTCTCCGTCAAGGAGCGCCGCGAGATACTCGGTCCCGAAGCCCTGATATGAGGATGAACCGGAGACCATTATGAGTTTTTTATCCCTCTGATGAGCGAGGACGCGGGAGAGCTTTATTGCAAACGCCCCTCCGTCCACCTGATGCGCGTACCGCGGCGCCATAGTAGCCGAGACGCGGAAGTGACGCACGGAGGAGAAGCTCGCCTCATCAAACGAATCGTTATATATCTCGTATATGCTGTCGGGGTAATAGAGAGTTTCAAGAGAGGTGCAGCCGGTGAATGCCCCGCGCTCCACAACAAGGAGGAAGCGTGAGAGAACAAGTGTTTCCATATTTACGCCGCGGAACGCGCCCGCGCGGATAGCCGTCACCGGCTTTCCGTCTATCGTCTCGGGGATTGCCACCCTGCCGCCCGAGCCCGTGTAGCCGGTTATCGCGACGCCGGAGGTGTTCCAGTGCGGGAGGTTCCCTTTCTTTGTCCCAGAGGGTAGCGGAAGCGTTATATCCTCGTATGTGAAGTCACCCTCATTCGTCTTTTCCCATATGCAGTAGAGGGTCATC
>CALDMI010000376.1 GCA_937914815.1 uncultured Clostridia bacterium | reverse complement strand
GGCGCGGGTCCCCTGCTCTGCCTTGCGCGCGCCGAGGCTCTGCCCCATTGCGGTGACATGCTCCGGAAGCTCCGAAATTATGCACTCATATGTCGCGCCCTCCGGGTCTCCGCCGTGAATCATCCCTTTCGGGATAAACACGACATCGCCCGATGTGAGCTTTATGTCTTCACCGTCCGCCGACAGGCTGAAGACACCGGAGGTGATATAAATCACCTCGCACTCGTTATGCCAATGGAACGGCATATAATACTGCGGATCGTTCTCATCCGCGGTGTGGAGCCCTATCGGGAGCTCCGCTCTTATACCTGCCTCGTCAGATAGTATGTAATCCATTTTCCCTCCGTTAATTTGTCGCAAAAAGAAAACATAGTTATAAAACCACTCATAGTAATGTTATACTATTTTCCGTTTCATGTCAAGTGGCAAAATGCAAAAAAATTCAACAAAATTTTCTCCGGTTGGAAGCCGAAAAATGTGCGCCCGGTATGTTAACCGGACGCACACTGTCATTGCGTATTATCGGGAATATTACAAGCCGGAGGCGGTGCGCCGTAGAGGGAGGCTACCTCCTCATCCGAAAGAGCGCGGTACTCTCCCGGCGAGAGCGACGGGGAGAGCGGGAGGGAGCCGATACTAACGCGGCGGAGGTATCTGACGCGACAGCCGACCGAGAGAAGCATACGCTTCACCTGATGCTTCTTCCCCTCCGTGAGCGTCAGAAGCCCGGAGACGGCGGGAAGAGCCGGCTTTGCTATAGCGGTATTTCTCATATGCCCGTCAAAGTAGCTGATATAGTCTCCGATAGTGCCGTTTCTGACATCGCGGAGTGTCGCCGGGGCGGTGATATGCCCCTTGTCACGGAAGATATTCACGCCGCCGCGCAGCCTCTCACAGCTCTCGTCCGGGAGGTGCCCCGTGGCGACGAAGAAATAGGTTTTCTCCACATGATGCTCCGGCATCATGAGATGATAGAACAGCTTCCCGTCGTCGGTTATCAGGAGGAGTCCCTCGGTATCCATATCGAGCCTGCCTATCGGGAAGAGCCCCGGGTGCTCACACTCCGGGAAGAGGTCAATGACCGTCCGGTGTCTCTCGTCACGACAGGCGGAGACAGTGTCGCGGGGCTTATTCAGCATGTAGTATCTCAAGCCTTCTTTACAGCCGCGGCTGCATTATGCCGACCTCTGTAACGGAGGGCGCGCATGGAATTCAGAATAGCGAGAACGCAGACGCCGACATCCGAGAAAACGCCGAGCCACATTACAGCCCCGCCGACGGCGCCTGTACCGATAAGGACAAGCATAAGAAGCTTTATCGCAAGGGCGAAGACTATATTCTCTTTTGCTATACGGAGGGTATGTCTTGCTATGGAGACCGCGGTCGGGAGCTTTGCAAGGTCGTCGGAGACTATGACAATGTCCGCCGCCTCTATCGCGCTGTCCGAGCCTATGCCGCCCATCGCGACGCCGACATCGGCGCGGGCGAGGGAGGGCGCGTCATTTATTCCGTCGCCGACATAGACCGTTGTATGCTTATCTCCCGAGGTTATTATCTCCTCAAGCTTTGAGAATTTATCCTCCGGGAGGAGTTCTGCATGCACCTCGTCAAGCCCGAGGGTCCCGCCGACGCACTCTGCCGATTCGCGGCGGTCGCCGGAGAGCATAATGCACTTCTTTGCACCGAGGGAGCGGAGGGCGGCGAGCGACTCCTTTGCCTCAGGCTTTACGGTATCGGAAAACTCTATGTATCCCGCGTAATTTCCGTCGACGCTCACATACACGACGCCGGAGGAAACCGTAGCTTTTGTAAAGTTATATTTACATGTATCCTCCATAAGCGCGGCATTACCTACCGCGACGCGGCATCCGTTAACCTTTGCGACGATACCCTTTCCGGCTACCTCTGTGAGTTCGGTTGCCGGGGTGGCGTCAACACAGCCGCGCTTTATAGCCATTGCTATCGGGTGGTTTGAGCCGTATTCGGCAGAGGCGGCGAGTGAGACAAGCCGTTCTTCACTCATGCCCACCGGGTGGAGCCCGGATATTTTAAGTTCACCCGTCGTGAGCGTTCCGGTCTTGTCAAATGCAAAGACATCGGCGCGGGCTATCGGGGCGAAGGTATTTCCACCCTTATAGAGTATTCCGCTCGACGCGGCGCAGCCGATACCGCCGAAGAATGCGAGCGGCACGGAAATGACAAGCGCACAGGGGCAGGAGACGACGAGGAAAGTAAGGGCGCGGATTATCGCGTCATGCCACGGAGTTATACCGAGGAGGGGCGGAAGTATCGCAAGGACCACGGCGGCGCCGACAACGACGGGAGTATAGATATGCGAGAAGGAGGTTATGAAGTTTTCCTCTTTCGATTTCCTCTCGTTCGCGTTCTCGACGAGGTTCAGGACTCTCGCCGCGGCGGACTCATCTGCCGCCTTTACGGTTTTGCAGTACAGAACGCCGTTCAGAACTATCGTTCCGCTGTCGAGCATGGAGCCGACGGACGCGGCGCGCGGCATCGACTCGCCCGTCAGGGCGGAGGTATCGACATCGGCATTTCCGGATATAACCTCACAGTCTATCGGCACGCGCTCACCCGGGCGGATCACTATCTCTGTGCCGACCTCGACATCCTCAGCGTCCACCACCTGCTCGCTCCCGTTTTCTATAACGGTAGCCTCATCCGGCTGGATATCCATAAGTCCCTTTATCGAATCGCGCGATTTGCGCACGGCGATATGCTGGAAGTACTCGCCGACGAGGTAGAACACCATGACGGCAACCGACTCCGCATACTCTCCGATACACATAGCGCCTATCGCCGCGACGGACATAAGAAACTTCTCGTCGAGAAGATCCCGGCGGAGTATACCGCGCACGGCGTCAATAAACACCTGATGACCCGAGATTATCAGCGCGACGATATACGCGGCGATTGTCAGCGGGGTCAGGTTCACAAGCTTGTCAAGGAGGAAGGCGATGCCGAGAGACACCGCCCCGCTTATGATGACAAACAGCTCATTTTTCATGAGCTTCTTTATCTTTTTCATAAAGTCACCCCGGAAAATTATTTTCCTATCGTTATTCCGTCCTCAAAGGAATCTGCGGTCTTCTGTGCGAGGGCTATCACCTCGTCCTCCGAAAGAGAGGACACGACGGTCAGCTTCTCGGTGAGGAAGTTTATCTTTGCCTCCTCCACTCCGTCCTTTGCGGAGATGAGCTCTGCGAGCTTTGCGGCGCAGTTCGGGCAATCGAGACCTGTAATTGTAAGTTTGAATTTCATTGTTTGGGTTCTCCTATACATAATTATTTTTTTGACTTTTTTAATTACTCTCTTATATGCTCGAGAGCCTTTTCTATTATGTCGCGCACATGCTCATCGGCAAGCGAATAGAAAACGTTCTTGCCCTGCCGGCGGTAGGTGATAAGCGACGCCTGACGAAGTATTTTCAGCTGATGCGACACGGCGGACTTTGTCATCCCGAGGAGCTCTGCAATATCGCAGACGCACAGCGGCTCACCGTCTATGGCAAACAGGATTTTCAATCTTGTGTCGTCGCCGAAGATACTGAAGAAGCCGGAGAGCTCGCTCACCGTCCCGTCATCCGGGAGTGTTCCCTTTGCGTGGGTCAGCATATCGGGGTGCACCTCGTTACATTCGCAGACCGGTATGTCCTCTGTTTGCATTTCCTTTGTCATTTTCCGGTTTCTCCTTCTGTTGAACGATTGAACATTTGTTCAACTGTTTGTATTATACTCCGCCGCCGGCAGATTGTCAATAGGAA